>NZ_JBHXNU010000005.1:0-279057 GCF_042719255.1 Rhodococcus sp. NPDC058532 | reverse complement strand
ACGCCCGGTCCCATTCCGAACCCGGAAGCTAAGCCCTCCAGCGCCGATGGTACTGCACTCGACAGGGTGTGGGAGAGTAGGACACCGCCGTACATAACATCCGAAAGGGGACCCAGTCACTGGGTCCCCTTTCGTGTTTTCATGGACAGTGCCAGTGTTGTCTTCGAAGGAGAAGTCGTGGCGGACAACAACGAAGACCGTCGTTCGTATGGAAGCGACGATCGGGATCGGCGTCGCGGTGGCGGCTCGCAGGGCGGGAACGCTCGCGGCGGCCACGCTCAGGACGGGCACCGGCGAGACAGGAACACCGGCGAGAGCCGGGACGGCGGCGGCCACCGCGGCCAGGAACGCCGATCCGAGGGCGGGTTCCGCGGCGGCGACCGCAGGCCGGACCGGCGCGCAGGTGACGACCGCCGTTCCGGCGGTGACCGATCGACCGGGCGCGGTGACACCCGCGGTGAGCGCCGGTCCGACGGCGGCTACCGCGCTGCAGGCGGCGACAACCGATCGGATCGCCGATCCGGTGGCGACCGGCGCGGTGGCGGGCCCCAGCGGCGCGGCGGCGAAGGCGCCTTCGCGCCCCGGCCCCGCGACGGCGGCGTCTACCCCGAGCGGCGGGCGGCGCGTCCGGACGAGCCGGAACTACCCGAGGACATTCAGGCGGGCGAGCTCGACCCCGCGGTCCGTCGTGACCTGCTCAGCCTCGACAAGTCGAATGCGAATACCGTCGCCCGTCATCTGGTGATGGCGAGCAAGCTGCTCGAGGACGACCCGCAGCAGGCTCTCGCCCATGTTCGCGCCGCCCGGCAGCGCGCAGGCCGGGTCGCGGTGGTCCGGGAGACCGCGGGCATCGTGGCCTACCACGCCGGCGAATGGGCGGAGGCGTTGTCGGAGTTGCGGGCGGCGCGGCGCATGGCCGGTGGGCCCGGCCTGCTCGCCGTCATGGCCGACTGCGAGCGCGGTCTCGGCCGCCCGGAACGCGCGATCGAACTCGGCCGCAGCGAGGAGGCCCGCGCACTCACGGGTGACGAGGCCACCGAGCTGCGGATCGTCGTTGCCGGGGCGCGGATGGACCTGGGACAGGCCGACCAGGCCGTGGTGACCCTCCAGACCCCGGAACTCGACGCGTCGAAGACCGGCCCGACCGCGGCCCGGCTCTTCTACGCGTACGCGGATGCGCTCGTCGCGGCTGGTCGGGTCGAGGACGGGTTGAAGTGGTTCCTCAACTCGGCCGCGGCGGACCTCGACGGCGACACCGATGCCGAGGAGCGGGTGGCCGACCTATCCGGCGACCAGTGAGCCGATCGGCACTCCGGGAGCACCATGACGTGCTGCTCCTCGATCTGGACGGAACCGTGTACGCGGGGCCCCATGCGATTCCTGGCGCCAGGGAGGCGCTGGTGGTCGACGGCGGGCCGAGGCTGTATTACGTCACCAACAACGCCAGTCGCAGTCCCGGCGAGGTCTCCGGACACCTGAACGAACTCGGTTTTCCCGCAACGGAATCCGAGGTCGTCACCAGCTCCCAGTCGGCAGCCCGGTTGTTGGCGCTGCGGGTTCCGCCCGGCTCCCCGGTGCTCGTCGTCGGGACCGAGGCGTTGGCCGAGGAGGTCCGCGTCGTCGGGCTGCGCCCGGTGCGCAGCTTCGACGACCACCCGGTCGCGGTGGTGCAGGGGCACTCACCCGACACGGCGTGGCGGATCCTCGCGGAGGCAACCCTCGCCATCAGGGCCGGGGCGTACTGGGTGGCGACCAACATCGACACCACGCTGCCGACCGAGCGTGGACTGTGCCTGGGCAACGGGTCGATGGTGGCGGCACTGCGGACCGCGTCGGGTCGCGAACCGGAGGTCGCGGGGAAGCCTGCGCGCCCACTGATGGACGACGCCGTGCGGCGCAGCGGCGCACAACGGCCACTGGTGGTCGGGGACCGCATCGACACCGACATCGCGGGGGCGAACGAGGCGGGCCTTGAGTCGCTGCTCGTGCTGACCGGCGTCAGCACCCCGGCCGACCTGCTGGCCGCGCCCCCCGCGCAGCGCCCGACCTACCTCGCGATGTCCCTCGCGGCGCTGGCCGAGGCTCCGGATGCGCTGCGCATCGCGCCGCACCCGCAGGTGCGCACCGCCGTCGCAGGCACGGTGCTCACCGTGGACGCCGCTCGCACCGTCGACGCGGTATCGGTGTTGCGTGCCGCCCTCGCCGCCGCCTGGGCCGCCCCCGAGGTGACCGAGGTGCGCGGCGTCGATCAGCTCCGCTGACCGTGCGTGGTTTTCACCCCGACCGGGGTGAAAATCACGCACGGGCGCCGCAGGCGCGCGGGGCCGGGGCGATCGGCTAGCGTTGACCGCGATGAGTACGCCGACACCGAAGCCAGGACAGCACCTGCCGGGCCCGCCGCGGACGGTCGACCCCGCGGAGATCCACGCGGAGGTCGACGGCCTTCTCGCGGAGCTGACCACGGCCTCCCTCGACAGCCCCGACGGACACCGAGCCATACCGCGGCACGCCCACGTGCTTGAGCGTGCCCACGACGTCCTGGTGCAGGCCCTCGAGACAGTGGACAAGGTCTGAGGTGGCCAGGCGCGCACGAGTCGACGCCGAACTCGTTCGGCGAGGTCTGGCTCGCTCCAGGGAACACGCCGCACAGCTGATCGCGGACGGCCGGGTACTGATCAACGGGGCGGTCGCCGTCAAACCCGCGACCGGTGTGGAAACGGGAACCCCGCTGCTCGTCACCGAGGAAACCGACGAGGTGTCGTGGGCGTCGCGTGGCGCCCACAAACTCCTCGGCGCGCTCGAGGCATTCGAGCCGCACGGGCTGTCCGTCGCGGGCAAGCGCTGCCTCGACGCGGGCGCGTCCACCGGCGGATTCACCGACGTGCTGCTGAGCCGGGGCGCATCCCGCGTGGTGGCCGTCGACGTCGGATACGGGCAGTTGGTCTGGCGGCTGCAGTCCGACGACCGGGTCACCGTCGTCGACCGGACCAACGTGCGGTCCCTCGAACCGGACCAGATCGGTGGTCAGGTCGGCGTGGTCGTCGCGGACCTGTCGTTCATTTCGCTGAAGCTGGTGCTCGGTGCGTTCGTCGCCTGCGCGGCCGACGGCGCCGACCTGGTCCCTATGGTCAAGCCGCAGTTCGAGGTCGGCAAGGAGCGTGTCGGATCCGGTGGCGTGGTGCGGGATCCGGCGCTGCGCGCCGAGGCCGTGCTCGATGTTGCCCGGGCCGCCGACGCCCTGGGACTGCGCACACTCGGCGTCGTGGCCAGTCCGTTGCCGGGGCCCTCCGGCAACGTCGAATTCTTCCTGTGGCTCCGCAAGCAGGCCGAGCCCGGTGCCGACGACGTCGCGGAGCTCGTGCGGCGCGCCGTAGAGGACGGCCCGCAGTGACCCCGCAGCGGGGCGACCGCGAGATCCTCGTCGTCGCCCACACCGGCCGCGCCGAGATCACCGACATCACCTGCCGGATCGCCCGGGTCTTCGCCGACGCCGGTATCGGCCTGCGGGTCCTCGCGTCCGAAGCCGACCACACCAGCCCGCAGCCCGCGGACCGCCCCGACCTCGGGGGGCCGGACGGCCGCCCGCCGACCGTCGTCGAGCCCGGGCCCGCCGCCGCGGTGGGATGCGAGCTGGTTCTGGTCCTCGGCGGCGACGGCACCTTCCTCCGCGGCGCGGAACTGGCGCGGGCCGCAGACATTCCGGTGCTCGGCATTAACCTGGGCCGGATCGGGTTCCTCGCCGAGACCGAGGCTGAACACCTCGAGGAGGCGCTCGGACTTCTCGTTCGCCAGGACTACCGGGTCGAACGCCGGATGACGATCGACATCGTGATCCGGGTGGACGACGTGATCGTCGACCGCGGCTGGGCGTTGAACGAGGCCAGCATCGAGAACGTCTCCCGGCTGGGGGTGCTCGAGGTGGTGCTCGAGGTCGACGGCCGGCCGGTGTCGTCGTTCGGCTGCGACGGTGTCCTCGTGGCGACCCCGACCGGCTCCACCGCGTACGCGTTCTCCGCAGGAGGCCCCATCGTCTGGCCGGAACTTGAAGCGCTGCTGGTGATTCCGAGCAACGCGCATGCGCTGTTCGCGAGGCCCCTCGTCACCAGCCCGGAATCGCTGATCGCGATCGAGACCTTCGCGGGCGGCCACGACGGGGTGGTCTTCTGCGACGGCAGTCGCACCCTGGCCGTCCCTGCGGGCGGGCGCGTCGAGGTGGTCCGTGGCGCGGACCCGGTCAAGTGGATTCGACTGGACTCGGCACCGTTCGCGGACCGGATGGTGCGCAAGTTCGACCTGCCGGTGCGGGGGTGGCGCGGCCGAGGCGGTCGCGGGGAAGGAGACAGCAGGGGTGCTCACTGAAATCCGGATCGACTCCCTCGGCGCGATCGCCAGCGCAGGCGCCCGGTTCCACGAGGGGCTGACGGTCCTGACCGGTGAGACCGGCGCGGGCAAGACGATGGTGGTCACCAGCCTGCACCTGCTCAGCGGTGCGCGCGCGGATGCGGGCCGGGTCCGGGTCGGGGCCGAGCGCGCGGTCGTGGAGGGCCGGTTCTCCACCGCGAACGTCGCTCCCGCCGCCGCCGCGGAGGTGGACCGCCTGCTCGACTCCACGGGCGCCGAACGCGACGAGGACGGAACCCTCATCGCGGTGCGCACCGTCGGCGCCGACGGCAGGTCCCGCGCGCACCTCGGTGGGCGCAGTGTGCCCGCCGGGGCGCTCGCCGAGCTGACCACCCCGCTGCTCACCGTGCACGGGCAGAACGACCAGTTAAGGCTGCAGCGCCCCGATCAGCAGCGCGCGGCCCTTGACGAGTTCGGGGGCGTCGCAGTCGGTTCCCTCCTCGACAAGTACCGGGGCCTGCGGGCGCGGTGGCTCGAGGCGCGCGCCGAACTCGACGACCGCACCCGCAGCAGCCGGGAACTCGCGCAGGAGGTGGATCGGCTCGAGTTCGCGTTGAACGAGATCGACGCGGTCGACCCGGCCCCCGGTGAGGATGCCGCGATCGTCGCGGAGGTGCGTCGTCTCGGCGACCTGGACTCGCTGCGCTCGACCGCGGCGGACGCACAGGCCGCGCTGGTCGGCGCGGCCGACCTCGGCTCGGACGTCGGCCCCGACGCGTCCGGCGCGTTGGACCTGCTCGGCGACGCCCGCGCCCGTCTCGACTCGTCCGACGATCCGGCGCTGACCGCGCTGGCGCCGCGGCTGGCCGAGGCGATCACCGTCCTCACCGACGTGTCATCGGACCTGACCGGATACCTTGAGGACCTGCCCGCCGATCCGGGTGCCCTCGACACCCTGCTCGGGCGGCAGGCGGAACTGAAGTCGCTGACCCGCAAGTACGCGGCGGACGTCGACGGCGTCCTGGACTGGGCCGCGCAGGCGAGGGAGCGGCTCGGCCGGATCGACGTGTCCGCGGACGCACTCGCCGCGCTCGCGGCCCGCGTCGACGAGGCGGCAGGCGCGGTCGCTGCTGCCGCTGCGGCGCTGTCCAAGGCGCGGGCGAAGGCAGCGGTGAAGCTGGGCAAGGCGGTGTCCGCGGAACTCGCCGGTCTCGCGATGGGCAAGGCGACGCTCGAGATCACGGTGCGTCCGATCCCCGCGACCGCCGAGGACGCGGCACCGCTCGACGTGGCCGGGGTGCGGCTGCACGCGGGCGGCGCAGGCGTCGACGAGGTGGAGTTCCGGCTCGCCGCGCACTCCGGAGCTCCGGCGTTGGCGCTCGGGAAGAGCGCATCCGGCGGCGAACTGTCCCGGGTGATGCTGGCGCTGGAGGTCGTGCTCGCCGGTGCGCAGTCCGGCTCGACGATGGTCTTCGACGAGGTCGACGCCGGGGTCGGTGGCCGCGCCGCGGTCGAGATCGGGCGTCGTCTCGCCCGCCTGGCCCGGACCCATCAGGTCATCGTCGTCACCCACCTCCCGCAGGTCGCGGCCTTCGCGGACACCCACCTCGTCGTCGACAAGGTGGACGGAGCCCGCAGCGCGGATTCCGGTGTGCGGACGCTGACGGACAGCGAACGGGTGGGGGAGCTGGCCCGGATGCTCGCCGGCCTCGGCGACACCGAAACCGGCCGGGCGCATGCCGAGGAGCTGCTCGCGACGGCGAACGCCGAGCGCACCGCGTAGCCGGTGCTCGGGTCACCCGTTCGGGTCGCCGCCAGCGTGTCGCTGATGGTGATTGTGGGACGCGTGGGGTAGGAGATTCGGCGCGCCTCCCCGGCCGGAGACCTCGTCGGCGTCATCATCGTTGGCATGAAGATGCCCGCTCTGTTGTCACGAAACACCGAATCGCTGCCGGGCGTCACCGGCATCGCCAGGGTTGACCGCAACACGGCGAAGCTGCTTCGCCGCGTCGGCCCCGGCGACATCGTCGTCCTCGACGAGCTCGACCTGGACCGGCTGACCGCCGACGCGCTGGTCGAGGCGGGCGTCACCGCCGTCGTCAACGCGTCCCCGTCGATCTCCGGCCGCTACCCCAACCTCGGTCCCGAGGTGCTCGTCGCGAACGGGATCGTCCTCGTCGACTCGGTCGGGGAGGAGGCGTTCAAGAAGGTCAAGGACGGCGCGAAGATCCGCCTCCACGACGGCGACGTCTACACCGGTGAACGGCGCCTGGTCGGCGGTGTCGAACAGTCCGAGGCGGAGATCTCGGACCTGATGATCGAGGCCAAGACCGGTCTCGTCGACCACCTCGAGGCGTTCTCCGGCAACACGATCGAGTTCATCCGCACCGAGAGTCCGCTGCTGATCGACGGTGTCGGCGTTCCCGACGTCGCCGTCGACCTGCGGGACCGGCATGTCGTGGTGGTCGCGGACGGGCCGGACCACGCGGCGGACCTGAAGAACCTCAAGCCGTTCATCAAGGAGTACGCGCCGATCCTGATCGGTGTCGGTGCGGGCGCGGACACGCTGCGCGCCGCCGGGTACCGGCCCGACCTGATCGTCGGCGACCCGGACCACGTCAGCGCGGCCACCCTCAAGTCCGGCGCCGAGGTGGTGCTCCCCGCGGACCCGGACGGGCACGCCCCCGGCCTCGAACGCATCCAGGACCTGGGCATCGGTGCGATGACCTTTCCCGCCGCCTGCGCGCCAGCCGACCTGGCGTTGCTGCTCGCGGACCATCACGGTGCCTCGCTCATCGTCACCGTCGGCAGCACCGTCTCGCTCGACGAGTTCTTCGACCGGGGACGGCGCGACGCCAATCCGGCGGCGTTCATGACCCGGCTGAAGGTGGGGCCGAAACTGGTCGACGCCAAGGCGGTCGCCACCCTCTACCGCAGTCGGGTGTCCGGCGCCGCGATCGCGCTGCTCGTGCTGGCGGCGCTGACCGCGGTGATCGTCGCGCTGGTCGTGTCGAACATCGGCGGCGAGGCCCTGGACTGGGCGGTGAACACCTGGAACAGCTTCGCGCTGTGGATCCAGGGATTCTTCAAGTGATTTCTGCGCGTCAACACGCGATCTCCATCGCGGCGATCTTCCTGGCACTGGCGATCGGCGTCGTGCTCGGGTCGGGCACCCTGTCCGATTCGCTGCTGTCCGGGCTGCGCGACGACAAGTCGCAGATGCAGGACCAGATCAACGACCTGCATCAGTCGAACAATCAACTGGGGGAGCAACTCTCGGCCGCCAACGGGTTCGATGCCGCGGTCGGATCCCGGGTGGTCCGGGATGCGCTTGCCGGGCGCACGGTGGTCGTGGTGACCACCCCCGACGCGGACCCGGGCGACCTCGACGGGCTGACCCGGCTGATCGGGGCCGCTGGCGGCAGCGTCACCGGACGGGTCGCGGTGACGGAGGCCTTCGTCGACGCAGCCAACGGCGACCAGCTGCGCACCATCGTGACCAACGTGATCCCGGCGGGCATCCAGCTGCGCACCGGCGCCGTCGACCAGGGCAGCCTCGCGGGCGACCTGCTCGGGTCGGTGCTGCTGCTGAACGCGCAGTCGGCGCAACCGCAGAGCACCCCCGAGGAACTGGCGCTGGCCCTCGACGCGCTGCGCGCGGGCGGGTTCATCGCCTACGACAACGGCGCGGTGGCGCCAGCGCAACTCGCGGTGGTGCTGACCGGTTCCGGTGCCGATGCGGACGGCGGCAATCGGGGCTCGATCGTCGCGCGGTTTGCCGGGGCACTCGACAGTCGGGGAGCGGGTGCCGTCCTCGCGGGCCGCCCCGGCTCCGCGGCGGGCAACGGACCCGTCGCCGTGGTGCGATCGGACACCGCGCTGTCGGCAGGCGTGTCCACCGTCGACGATGTGGATCGCGAGTCGGGACGGATCACCACGGTGCTCGCGGTGCAGGAGCAACTCGGCGGCGGATCCGGACGGTACGGGACCGGTCCCAATGCGATGGCGGTCACGGTCGGGGCGCCGATCGGCTGAGCATCACACGGGCCCGCGGCCCGGTAACGGGTGCGGCGTGCAGAGGTTCGGCCGCACAGGTGTTACCGTGAAGTCCCGTGGGTCGGCAGGCCCCAGCTATACCCTTGGTCAAGTCCTGCAAGTCGTCACGGGAGTCCTTCTTGCCACTGTCACGCAGTCACACGCGTACCGCCACCAAGCACATCTTCGTCAGCGGGGGCGTCGCGTCCTCGCTCGGCAAGGGCCTGACGGCGTCCAGCCTCGGGCAGCTGCTCACTGCCCGTGGCCTGCGGGTGACGATGCAGAAACTCGACCCCTACCTCAACGTCGACCCGGGCACCATGAACCCGTTCCAGCACGGTGAGGTGTTCGTCACCGAGGACGGCGCGGAGACCGACCTCGACGTCGGCCACTACGAGCGGTTCCTCGACCGCGACCTCAACGCGTTCGCGAACGTGACCACCGGGCAGGTGTACTCCTCGGTGATCGCGAAGGAGCGGCGCGGCGAGTACCTCGGCGACACCGTCCAGGTCATCCCGCACATCACCGACGAGATCAAGTCCCGCATCCTCGCGATGGCTGGCGCGGACGCCGACGGCCAGGTGCCGGACGTCGTGATCACCGAGATCGGCGGCACCGTCGGCGATATCGAGTCGCAGCCCTTCCTCGAGGCGGCCCGCCAGGTGCGGCACGACGTCGGTCGCGACAACTGCTTCTTCCTGCACGTGTCGCTGGTGCCGTACCTCGGTCCGTCCGGGGAGCTCAAGACCAAGCCGACGCAGCATTCGGTGGCGGCGCTGCGCAACATCGGTATCCAGCCCGACGCGCTGATCCTGCGCTGCGACCGGGACGTGCCGCAGGCGCTGAAGGCGAAGATCGCGCTGATGTGCGACGTCGACGTCGATGCCTGCATCTCCACCCCCGACGCCCCGTCGATCTACGACATCCCGAAGGTGCTGCACAGCGAGGGCCTCGACGCCTACGTGGTGCGTCAGCTCGGCCTGCCGTTCCGGGATGTCGACTGGACCGTGTGGGGCGACCTGCTCGAGCGGGTGCACAACCCGCGCGAGACGCTGCGCGTCGCCCTCGTCGGCAAGTACGTGGACCTGCCCGACGCCTACCTGTCCGTCACCGAGGCGCTGCGCGCCGGCGGCTTCGCGCACCGCGCGAAGGTCGAGATCGACTGGGTGCCGTCCGACGTGTGCGAGACCGAGGCGGGCGCACAGCAGGCGCTCGGCGAGGCGGACGCGATCCTGATCCCCGGTGGGTTCGGCATCCGCGGCATCGAGGGCAAGCTCGGGGCCATCCGCTACGCCCGCACCCGCAAGCTCCCGCTACTGGGCCTGTGCCTCGGCCTGCAGGCCGTCGTCATCGAGGCCGCGCGGTCGGTCGGCCTCGACGACGCCAACTCCGCCGAGTTCGAGCCCGACACCACCCATCCCGTCATCTCCACGATGGCCGACCAGGAGGACATCGTCGCGGGCGAGGCCGACCTCGGTGGCACCATGCGTCTCGGCGCCTACCCGGCGGTGCTGGCGAAGGGGTCCGTCGTCGCGAAGGCGTACGGCAGCGAGACCGTCTCCGAGCGGCACCGGCACCGCTACGAGGTGAACAACGCCTACCGGGACCGGATCGCGAAGTCCGGCCTCAAGTTCAGCGGCACCTCCCCGGACGGGCACCTCGTCGAGTTCGTCGAGCTGCCCGCCGACAAGCACCCGTTCTTCGTTGCCACGCAGGCGCATCCGGAGCTCAAGAGCCGGCCGACCCGCCCGCACCCGCTGTTCGCCGCGTTCGTCGGGGCGGCCCTGAAGTACAAGGCGGCCGAGCGGCTAGAGGTCGACGTGCATCCCGAGGACTCGGCGGCGCAGGCCGACGGCGTCGACGCGCCGACCGCGGGCTGACCGTGCGATGAGCCGTCCGGGAGAGCACGACTTCGCCACCGTCAGCAGCCGCACCGTGTACGAGGGCGCGATCGTCGCGTTGCGGGTCGACGAGGTGGCGATGCCGGGCGGCACGACCGCGCACCGCGAGGTGGTCGAGCACCACGGCGCGGTCGCGGTGGTCGCGGTCGACGAGCGGGACCGCCTGGTGCTGATCAACCAGTACCGGCACCCGCTCGGGCGGCGGCTGTGGGAACTGCCCGCCGGGCTCCTCGACGCGGCAGGCGAGGACCCGGTGGACGCCGCCCGCCGGGAACTCGTCGAGGAGACGGGTCTGACCGCCGACCGGTGGTCGGTGCTCGTCGACGTCGCCGCGTCGCCCGGCTTCACCGATGAGGTGATCCGGGTGTACCTGGCGACCGGACTCACCGAGGTGGACCGGCCGGACCCCGAACACGAGGAGGCCGACCTCGAGATCGTGCGGCTCCCGGTCGCCGAGGCCGTCGACCGGGCGCTGGCGGGGGACATCGTGAACGCGACCGCGCTGTCCGGGATCCTGGCGTTGGCCGCGTCCCGTGCCCGCGGGGACGGCCGCGGCCGGCCGGTCGACGCAGACTGGATCGACCGGCCCACCGCGTTCGACCGGCGAGGGCACGGCGCCTGAGGTGCTCGGGACGCAGGTGTCGAGTTACCTGGCGCACCTCGCCGTCGAGCGGGGCGTCGCCGCGAACACGCTGTCGTCCTATCGCCGGGACCTGGAGCGGTACAGCGAGTACCTCACCTCGCGGGGGATCGACGACCTCGACCGGGTCGCGGAACGACACATCACCGACTTCGTGGTCGTGCTGCGCCGCGGCGACACCGGCAACGGGGTGCGTCCGCTGGCGCCCGCGTCGGCGGCCCGTGCCCTGATCGCGGTCCGTGGGCTGCACAAGTTCGCGACCGCGGAGGGTTTCACCCGCGCCGACGTCGCGCACGCCGTGAAGCCACCTGCGCCGAGCCGACGGCTCCCGAAGGCGCTACCGGTCGACCAGGTGATCGCCCTGATCGAGTCGACTGGCGGCGAGGATGCGGCCGATCAGCCGCGGGCACTGCGGGATCGGGCGCTGCTCGAGGTGCTGTACTCGACCGGCGCCCGGATCTCCGAGGCCGTCGGGCTGGACCTCGACGACGTCGACGTCGTCGACCGCGCGGTGCTGCTGAGAGGCAAGGGCGGCAAGGATCGCGTCGTCCCGATCGGCCGCCCCGCCCTCGCCGCGCTTGAGGCGTACCTGGTGCGCGGCAGGCCCGCGCTCGTGGTCCGCGGAGGCCCCGCCGTCTTCCTCAACTCCCGCGGCGGCAGGCTGACCCGGCAGAGTGCCTGGCAGGTGCTGCGCTCGGCGGCCGACCGGGTCGGACTCGCCGACGGGGTGTCCCCGCACACCCTGCGGCACTCGTTCGCCACCCACCTACTCGACGGCGGCGCCGACGTGCGCGTCGTGCAGGAACTGCTCGGCCACGCCTCGGTCACCACCACACAGATCTACACCCTGGTCACGATCGGCTCGCTGCGGGAAGTGTGGGCGGGCGCACACCCCCGCGCGTAATCACAGGCCGCGCTGGCGATCCCGCGCAGCAGTAACGTCGCATCGCACCCGAACGACAGGTGGGGTAGCTGCTACTGGAGGGGAACTCAATGGGAAGCACACTTCTCGCGGCTGCCCGCGCGACGGCCGTTGCCGTGTCAGGGTTGGCGTTCGCGGGTGTCGTCGGCTCCGGCACCGCCCAGGCCGACCCCGCCCCGTGTGTCGTGCAATGGGACGCATTCACCGCGGCGGCCACCTGCCATGACACCGGTGCCCCGCCCGGCAGGGAGTATGCCCTGGTCGTCGACTGCTGGGGTCTGCACGGGATCCCCAACGCCTTTCCGCTCTATGCGATCGGCCCCTACAGCCAGTCCAGTCCCTCCTTCGCGCCGACAGGCCAGGCGACGGGGGCATGCGGCACGAACTGGGGCGCCCCTTCGATGAACCTCGGTGTGATCACCGGCGCCCACGTGGCGACCTATCGCTGATCGTTGGCCGCTACCGGTCCACGACCGCCGCGAGGAGTCGGTGCCCGGCGTCCGCGATGTAGGCCGCGAACTCGTCCGATTCCTCGATGGTGAAGCCGAGGCCGGAGAGGACTAGCACGGTGGCGAGCCACTCGCAGGAATCGACGTGGGCGGTGTACCGACAGCGCGAACCGTCGATCGGTTCGAGAGACCCGTCGATGCGGTGGAGACGTGTCGCGGCATCGCGCGCGTCCGTGTGCAGGGTCAGCACGACCCGCAGGGACGCCGGCCCGCGGTACCGATCGCCGACGTGACCCGCGACATCGTCGGTCGGTAGCGGCCGGGGGCGGAACGTGGCGTTCGCCGGAATCGGCGACGAGATCCGGTCGAGTCGGAAGCTTCGCCAGTCGGCACGGGTGGTGTCCCAACCGAACAGGTACCAGCGTCCCCTGACGCGCACGATCCGATAGGGCTCGACGGTCCGGCTGCTGCTTCGTCCGCCGCGCGCGTGGTCGAAGGTGACGCAGGTGTGCGTCGTGATGCTGTCGGCGAGCCGGCGCACGGTGTCCGAGCTGGGCTGCGGGTGGCGGGTGGCCTCGATGTCGATGGCGGCGAGCAGGTGGTCCGTTCTCAGCCGCAGGGCCCTGGGCAGGAGGCGGCGAAGCTTCGTGATCGCGCGGTCGGCGGCGTCGGACTCAAGGTCGACGCCTGCCCCGCCCGCCGTGACGAGCCTGAGCCCGAGCACCACGGCGACGGCCTCGTCGTCGTCGAGCATGAGGGGCGGGAGCGCCGCTCCGGCGACGAGCCGGTAGTGGCCACCCGGTCCGCGGGTGCTCACCACCGGATAGCCCTGTTCCCGCACGTGCTCGATGTCGCGGCGCAGGGTGCGCGGGGTTGTCTCCATCGCGGCGGCCAGGTCGGCGGCGGACCAGTGGCGGCCCGACTGCAGTAGGGACAGCAAGCGCAGCATCCGTTCCCGCGTGGTCCCCATCATCGGCCTCCTGATCTGACAGCCCCCGTAATTGTGGTCAGAATACGACCACAATGGATTGTAGCGTCGAGAGCATGAATCGGGATGCGGGTGATGGTCCGGGCCGTGATCGAGGATTGTGGATCACGGCCCTGGGTGCGCGGACGAACAACCTTCGTGACCTGTCGGTGCGCGTGCCCAAGCACGTCCTGACGGTGTTCACTGGCGTGTCCGGGTCGGGGAAGTCGTCCCTCGCGTTTGACACGATCGCGGCAGAAGCGCAACGGTTGGCCGCCGAGAGCTACCCGGTGTTCGTGCGCAACCGGCTCCCACAGCATCCGCCGGCCGATGTCGACCTCGTGGACGGGTTGACGTTCACCACGATTGTCGACCAGCGCCGCTTCACCGGTAACGCCCGTTCGACCGTCGGCACCGCCAGCGACATCGCACCCCTGCTGCGTCTGCTGTTCTCCCGGCTCGGGGAGCCCTCGGCAGGATTCTCGCCCTCGTACTCGTTCAACGATCCGAGCGGAATGTGCCGGACCTGCGAGGGCATCGGCACTGTGGACGACATCGATCTGACGCGACTGCTCGACACCTCGCGGAGTCTGCGGGAGGGTGCGGTGCGGTTCCCGTCCTTTGCGCCGGGCACCTATCGGTGGAAGCGATTGGTCCATGCCGGCCTCGTTGACCCGGACCTCCCGCTCACCTCTCTGCCGTCGGCGGAGCTGGACAGCCTGCTGAACGCGCAGGGACTGCGCCTGACGAATCCGCATCCCGAGTACCCGGAATCGCGGATCTTCGACGGAATCCTGCCGAGGCTACGGAACTCGTATCTCCGCAAGCGGCCAGCGCGGCTCACCGACGAGGAGAAGGCCGCACTGGACCACATCGTCACCCGGCGTACCTGCCTCGACTGCGGCGGCACGCGACTGAACGCCCGCGCCCGCGCGAGCCTGATCGACGGTCGTTCGATCAGTGACTGGTCGGCTCTGCCGGTCAGCGACCTGCGTGAGGTAGCCGCGGGGGTGCGGTCGACCGCGGTCGCCCCGCTGCTCCGGGCCGTCGGAGACCGGCTCGCCGCCCTCGACACGGTCGGCCTCGGCTACCTCAGCCTTGACCGGGACTCGAGTTCACTCTCTGGCGGTGAGGCGCAGCGCGTGAAGATCGTCCGTCACCTCGGCAGCGCGCTCAGCGACGTGACCTACGTCTTCGACGAGCCAAGCACCGGTCTGCACCCGCATGACGTGCACCGACTGCTCGAACTGCTCGCGCGGCTCCGCGACGCGCACAACACGGTCCTGGTGGTCGAGCACCATCCCAGTGTCATCGCTGCCGCCGATCACATCATCGACCTCGGGCCGGGCGCGGGCACGAACGGCGGCACCATCCAATACGAGGGCGACCCCACCGGGCTGCTGCAGGCGGACACCGACACCGGCCGCATGCTGGTCTCGCTGATCCGCGTGCGGGACCGGATCAGAACGGTCCGTGGGTCGGTGACGATCGAGAATGCCCGCACCCACAACCTGCGTGACGTCACGGTCGAGGTTCCCCTCGGTGTGCTCACCGCCGCCTCCGGCGTTGCGGGCTCCGGGAAGAGCACACTGTTCGCTACCGAGCTGCCCCGGCAGCATCCGGGCTTCCTGGTCGTGGACCAGGCGCCGTTGAGGGGTGGCGTTCGCTCGACGCCCATCACCGTTCTCGGTGTCGCCGAGTCCATTCGTAGCGTCTTCAGTGCTGCCACAGGTCTTCATCCATCCTGGTTCAGCGCGAATGGGCGCGGGGCCTGTCCGGTTTGCAAGGGCAAGGGCAGCATCGTCACCGACCTCGCGTTCCTCGACGACGTGCAGACCGCGTGTGACGCCTGTGGCGGGTCACGCTTCAACACCACCACGTTGGCCGCAACCTTCCACGGCCACACGGTGGCGGACCTCCTCGCGATGAATCCGGCCCGGGCGATCGAACTGCTTGCCGAGCGCCCCGACATCGCCGACCGGCTCCGCTGGATCGAACGCGTTGGGCTCGGCTATCTCTCGATCGGCCAGAGTCTCGACACCTTCTCCGGTGGTGAGCGTCAACGGCTGTTGCTTGCCCGGCACCTCGGGGACGGCACGGACGTCAGCGAGCTGAGAATCGTGCTGGATGAGCCGACCGCCGGCCTGCACGGCACCGATGTCGACCGCCTGCTTCATCTCTTCGACGAACTCGTCGACGCCGGAGCAACGATCGTCGTCATCGAGCACAACCTGCGGGTCATCGCGCACGCCGATCACGTCATCGACATCGGCCCCGGTGCAGGCCACCACGGTCGCGTTGTCGTGTTCCAGGGCAGCCCTCACGAGCTGATCCGCTCCACCGCATCGGTCACCGGCCGCTACCTCAGGCAAGCCGCAACTCGATCCTCCGGGGCATCCGAACGGATCGGGTCGTGAAACACCTTCGTGCCCAGCATCATCCGGCGCTCGCGTGCACGGCGAACGCATCGTCTCCGGGAGCCGCCCCGACACGACCGACCGATCACTGCTCCGTCAGTGTCGCGGAGTCAGGTAGCCGCGGGAGAACGCCGTGGCAACGGCGGCCGCACGGTCATTGACACCGAGCTTCGCGTAGACGTGCAGCAGGTGTGTCTTGACCGTCGCCTCGCTGATGAACAGTTGCCTCGCCGTGTCCCGGTTCGTCGAGCCGCCAGCGATCAGCTCGAGCACCTCGAGTTCACGCCGCGACAGCGGCTCCCGTGCCGGTTGCCGCAGCTGGCCGACGAGCCGGGTCGCGACGGCTGGAGAGAGCATCGCCTGACCCTGGGCCGTCGCCTGCACCGCCCGGAACAGTTCTTCCCTCGGCGCGTCCTTCAGCAGGTAGCCCGTCGCGCCGGCCTCGATTGCGGGCAGCACGTCGCTGTCGGTGTCATACGTGGTGAGCACCAACACCCTGGCGGGCACCCCCCGCTCGGCGAGCTCCCTGATGGCGGTGACGCCGTCGGTCCCGGCCATCCGCAGATCCATCAGAATCACGTCCGGTCGGATCCTGGTCGCGGCGGCGACGGCCTCCGCGCCGTCGGCGGCTTCGCCGAGAACCTCGAATCGGGGGTCCGCGCTGAACATGCTCCGCAGCCCGTCCCGCACGACCGGGTGATCGTCGACGATCAGCAGGGAGATCACTGCCCGCCGCCAGCCGGGATCGCCGGTACGGAGGCCGAGATCGCGGTGCCCGCGCCAGGCTCGGACTCGATGTCGAGTCGGCCGCTGAGGCGCTGCACGCGTTGCCGCATGCCTGCGAGCCCGAATCCGCCGTTCGCGGCGCCGTTCACGCGGGCGGCGCGGGGATCGAAACCGACACCGTCGTCACGCACGTCGAGGGTCACCAGGTCCTCCATGTAGGACAGGGTCAGGCCGACCCTGGCGGCGTCGGCGTGCTTGGCGACGTTGGCGAGGGCCTCCTGCGCGGCCCGCAGCAGTGTCACCTCCACATCGGTGTGCAGGGGTCTGGGGTCACCGGTGACCGTCAGGACCGCGCGGATGTCGTTGGTCTCCGACCAGCCCCGGGCCACGTCGCCGATCGCGTCCGGGAGCCGGGAGTCCGCGAGCACCTGCGGTTCCACCGCGTGGACCGTCCGACGCGCGTCGATCATTCCACCTCGCGCCAGGTCCATCGCTTTCGCAACACGTCGACGCGACGCCGACGGGCCGTCCATCGTCTGCTCGGCAGCCTGGAGTTGGGTGACGATGCCCGCGAGGCTTTGGGCCAGCGTGTCGTGGATCTCGCGCGCCATCCGCTGCCGCTCGTCCAGGACGCCTGCCTCGCGTGCCTGCGTCACCAACCGGGCGTGCAGCGCGGCGTTCTCGTCCAGTGCCGCCTCCAGCCTGGCGTTGGCGTCATGCAGGTCGGCGAGTGCCCGCGCCTGCCGGTGACCGTGCTGCTCGGTCGTGTCGGCGAAGTAGAAGAAGGTTCCGGCCAGCACGATGCTGACCACGCTGATCGCGACCCACACCCCCAGGTCGTCGGGGGTGATCCTGGACAGTCCGCCCAGGTAGGTCACCGTCATGATCAGGGACGTGGCGACAACACCGACGTACCGCCACGGGCCGGTCAGGAACAGGAACGCATGGACGTATCCGATGAAGGCGAAGATGCCGTACCAGGGCGCGAGTGCCACCAGGCAGGCGCACAGCACCATGAGCCCGGCGTAGTACACGCCGATCACCGGCCCGGCGGAGCGCGATCGGTTTAGGAGGCGAGGCCAGAGCAGCCAGACGGCGGCCACGAACGTGAGACCCAGAGCGGCCGACAGGTGCACCGAACCCGTGTGCAGCACAGTGATTGCGGTGCTCGATGCCAGGAGAAGGTACGGAAGAACCACGATGACCACGGTCTCCCGGCGCTCCGCCCGCTCGCGCCCTGCCCGCGGCGCCACCTCGTTGCTCATGATCTACTCCCACCGGAAGTACCGCGCGGCCAGTCCGCCGGCCACGATCGTCCATCCCACCATGACCGCGAGATGGAGCGGTTGCGGCCAGTGCCCGGCGGTGGCGTCCTGAAGGGACTGTACGCCCGAGCCCAACGGGGTGAAGTCGCTGATCGTGCGGAGGACGTCGTTCATCGCCTCGCGCGGTATCCACAGGCCGGCGAAGAATATCAGCGGGAAGAACAGCACCAGCCCGATCGCGCCTGCGCTCGTGGCACTGGGCGCCAGCGACGCGACGAGGAGCCCGATCGTCAGCATCGCCGATGCCGTCAGCGCGAACGCGACCGGATAGGCCAGCAGGTTCCGTGGCAGGGTCACGGCGAACACCAGTCGGCCGATGACGAGCACGAGCATCGTTGTCGCAGTTGCCATGATCGTGGACATCAGTAGTTGCGCGGCAAGCATGACGGTGGGCTTGACCGGCGTGATCCGCATCCGCCGCAGGACGCCCTTCTCCCGGTAGGCGGCGAACTGTTGGGGCAGGCTGCTGGTCGCCAGCGTCGTGACGGCCAAGGCGACGACGATGGGCGAGTACAGGTCGATGATCCGTAGGCCGCCGAGGACCGGGTCGGGCTCCCGGAATGACGGGATCGCACCGAGGACGACGAGCAGGAGTGGTGGGAGCACGAGCGCGAAGATCACGCTGATCGGCTCGCGGAAGAAGAGCCTGGTTTCGGTGGCGGTGAGCCGCAGCAGGGCTGGCATGTCGGCCTCCTCAGTTCTCGACGCGGTGGCCGGTCAGCGCGACGAACGCATCGTCCAGGGAGGTCTGCTCGACCCGCAGGTCGGCTGCGGTGATGTGATGGCCGGCGAGCGCGGTGACCACGGCCGACAGGACATTTCCGGTGCCCGTCACCACGACCTGATGTCCGGCCAGCCCCACCGAGACGACCTCGGGCAGTGTGGTCAGCACCGCGGGGTCCAGTGGTTCGGACGGCCGGAACCGGATCCGCTGACGGTCCTCGACCTTCGCGACCAACCCGGCCGGGGTGTCGAGCGCGACGAGCCGGCCGGCATCGATCACGGCGATCCGGTCGCAGAGCCGCTCGGCCTCCTCCATGAAGTGGGTGACCAGCAGAACGGTGACGCCTCGGTCACGGATGCGCTCGACGAGCTCCCACGCGTCGCGACGGGCCTGCGGGTCCAGGCCGGTCGTGAGTTCGTCGAGCACAGCCACCCGTGGGTTGCCGATGAGCGCGAGCGCGATCGACAGCCGTTGCTGCTGTCCGCCGGACAGTCGCCGGTGCTGCGTGTTCAGTTTGTCGGTGAGCTTCAGTGCCCCTGCCAGCTCCCGCCAGTCGGCGGGTTCACGGTAGAAGGAGCTGTACAGATCCATCGCCTCACCGACGGTCAGCTTGCCGGGCAGCCCGCTCTGCTGCAGTTGCGCGCCGAGCAGTTGCCGCAGCTCGTCGGAGTCGTCCCGCGGGTCGATACCGCAGACGCGAATGGTTCCGCCGTCCGGGGTGCGTAGCCCCTCGATGCACTCGACGGTGGTGGTCTTGCCTGCCCCGTTGGGGCCCAGGATGCCGAAGATCTCGCCGCGCTCGACGGCGAAGCCGACACCGTTCACGACGGTGTGGTCACCGTAACGCTTGACGAGGTCGTCTACCTCGATGATTGCCATGACTCGAGCCTGCCCGTCCGCGCACCGTCGCCGAATCGACTGTGCAGCC
The DNA here is from genome assembly GCF_042719255.1 of Rhodococcus sp. NPDC058532. Lineage (NCBI taxonomy): Bacteria > Bacillati > Actinomycetota > Actinomycetes > Mycobacteriales > Nocardiaceae > Rhodococcus > Rhodococcus sp. NPDC058532. Next base: position 259,682 of record NZ_JBHXNU010000005.1, on the reverse strand, counting down.
AGCGTTGGCGCGCGATCCGGTTGATACCGCAGTCAACCGATCGGTTGATGCCGGGTGCGCCGACACCCTCGCCATGTAGCCCCGGTTCGGTGTCCATCCGAGCCGCCCCGGCCGGGGCACTCCGACGCGACGTCCGATTCCCGCCAGCGCGCACTGCCGTCAGGCAGCAGCCTGATGGAGGCGCCGATCCCGTACCCACCCCGAAAGGACTCAACGATGTCTGCACGACTGGAATCCAAGGTCTTCGTCGTCACCGGCGGATCGTCCGGAATCGGCCTCGCGGTGGCTCGTCGCCTCACCGCCGACGGCGCCAGCGTCGTCATCGGCAGCCGACGCAAGGATGTCGGTGAGCAGGCGGTCGAGAGTCTGCGGGACGCAGGCGGCACGGCGATCTTCGTCCCCGCCGACGTGTCCGTCGAGGACGATGCCGCGCTGCTCGTCACGACCGCCATCGCCGAATTCGGTCGCCTGGACGGCGCTTTCAACAATGCAGGCGGGGTGAACGCGTCGGGCCCGGTCTCGACGATCGAGGCGGACGCCTGGAACGCCGAACTGGCGCAGAACGTGACGAGTGTTTTCAACTGCCTCAAGCACCAGATTCCGGCGGTACTCGAGGCCGGTGGCGCGATCGTCAACAACGCGTCCAACCTGGGTGTTGTTGCGCTGCCGGAGGTCGCACCCTACGTCGCCGCCAAGCACGCGGTCGTCGGGCTGACCCGCTCGGTGGCGCTCGAGGTGGCCGCACGGGGCGTGCGGGTCAACGCCATCACGACGGGCGGCGTGGACACCCCGCTGCAGCGGAGTTCGATGTCCACCACCGACGAGGCGCTCGCCTACGTCGAGTCGCTGCACCCGGTGAACCGCATCGCGCAGCCCGCCGAGATCGCGCCGCTCGTCGCCTTCCTCCTCAGCGACGAGGCGTCGTTCATCACGGGTGCCGCGCTCGCCATCGATGGCGGATTCACCGCCCGTTGACCCTGGTTCGACGATCGCGGCCGGGCGGGGTCCGCCGCGGTGCCCGCGAGGGCCGCGTCCGGGATCCCACCGGTCCGCGGCCGGTACGCGGGTGGCGCCGCGCGTGTCCGTGGCGGCTTCGCGCGGCCAGACGGTAGCGTCTTGGTCGAGCAGCGCGAGCGAGAAAGGGGCCGTCGGATCGTGATGACACCTCAGCCACCCATCGGCGTGGTGGCCGCCGACACCGACCGGCCACTCGGCCCGACCGGGCGTCCCCTGCGCGAGATCCCCGATCCGTTGCCCGTCGCAGCGCACGGGCCCGCGAAGGTCATCGCGATGTGCAATCAGAAGGGCGGCGTCGGCAAGACCACCTCGACGATCAACCTCGGCGCCTCGCTTGCCGAGTACGGCCGCCGGGTGCTGCTCGTCGACCTCGACCCGCAGGGCGCGCTGTCCGCGGGTCTCGGCGTCGCGCACCACGACCTGGACCTGACCGTGCACAACCTGCTGGTGGATCGGAAGGTCTCCATCGACGACGTGCTGATGCGCACCCGCGTCGAGGGCATGGACCTGCTGCCGAGCAACATCGACCTGTCCGCCGCCGAGATCCAGTTGGTCACCGAGGTCGGCCGCGAGCAGACCCTCGGCCGGACGCTGTACCCGGTGCTCGACCGCTACGACTACATTCTGATCGACTGCCAGCCGTCGCTCGGGTTGCTCACCGTCAACGCGCTCGCCTGCGCGGAGGGGGTGATCATCCCGATGGAATGCGAGTACTTCAGCCTGCGCGGGCTGGCGCTGCTGAACGACACTGTCGAGAAGGTTCGGGACCGGCTCAACCCGCGGCTGCAGATGTCGGGCATCGTGGTCACCATGTTCGACGCCCGAACCCTGCACGCCCGTGAGGTGATGACCCGGGTCGTTGAGGTGTTCGGGGACCTCGTCTACGACACCGTCGTCAACCGGACGGTGCGGTTCCCGGAGACCAGCGTCGCCGGGGAGCCGATCACCACCTGGGCGCCGAAATCCGGTGGTGCGCAATCGTATCGGTCACTGGCCCGCGAGGTCATTGCGAGGTCCGGCAGGTAGATGGACGCGGAGCACACCGTCCGGACCGAGTCAGAGGAGGACGCAGGCGCCGGCGGATTCCGGGTTCGGCTGCGCAACTTCGAGGGACCGTTCGACCTGCTGCTGACCCTGATCAGCCAGCGCCGACTCGACGTCACCGAGGTGGCCCTGCATCAGGTCACCGACGACTTCATTGCGTACACGCGCGAGTTGGGCGCCGAGATGGAACTCGACCAGACCACCGAGTTCCTTGTCGTCGCGGCGACCCTGCTCGACCTCAAGGCCGCTCGGCTGCTGCCGTCCGGTGAGGTCGACGACCCGGAGGACCTGGCGTTGCTCGAGGCCCGCGACCTGCTGTTCGCGCGCCTGCTCCAGTACCGCGCCTACAAGCAGATCGCGCAGCTGTTCGCCGAACTCGAATCGGTCGCCCTGCGCCGGTATCCGCGGTCGGTGGCGCTCGAGGACCGCTACCTCGGTCTGCTTCCTGAGGTGACCCTCGGCGTCGACGCCGCCGCGTTCGCGGACATCGCGGCCGCCGCGTTCGCGCCGCGCCCGGTGCCCACCGTCGGGCTCGGTCACCTACACGCCCCGGTGGTGTCGGTGCCCGAGCAGGCCGCGCTGCTGCTCGACCTGCTGCGGGACCGCGGGCAGGGGGAGTGGGCCGGATTCGCCGACCTGATCACCGATTGCGAGATGACCGTGCAGATCGTGGCACGATTCCTGGCGCTGCTGGAGCTGTACCGGCAGCGCGCGGTCGCGTTCGACCAGCCCGAACCGCTCGGCATGCTGCGGGTCAGCTGGACCGGGGAGGGCGGAGTCGACGGACACGCCATGGCGAGTGCGGAGGATTACGGGTGAGCGACGTCGACACCACAGACTGCGACCTCAGCGAGAACGGGGACCTACCCGTCGACGACAGGGCCGACGACCGGCTCGACGATGCGGCCGACGACCGGCTCGACGACGACGAGCTCGCCTCCGCGCTGGAGGCGATGCTGCTGGTCACCGACGCCCCGGCGCAGGCGGCGTCGCTGGCATCCGCGGTCGGGGAGCCGCCGAAACGGGTGGAGGGGATGCTGCGCCGGATGTCGGCGGCCCTGACCGCGCGTCGCAGCGGAATCGACCTCCGCTACGCGGGCGACGGGTGGCGGATGTACACCCGCAACGAGTACGCGCCGTACGTCGAGCGACTGCTCCTCGACGGGGTCCGATCGAAGCTCACACGTGCCGCGTTGGAAACCTTGGCGGTTGTTGCGTACCGTCAACCTTTGACCCGTGCGCGGGTGAGCGCGGTGCGCGGAGTGAACGTCGACGGCGTCATGCGCACCCTGCTCGCCCGGGGTCTGATCGCGGAGGCCGGGCCCGACCCCGACACCAACGCGACCACCTATGCGACGACCGAGCTGTTCCTGGAGCGGCTCGGGCTGGCCTCGCTGGCGGACCTGCCCGCGCTGGCCCCGTTGCTGCCCGATGTCGACGTGATCGACGACATCAGCGACGACATGGAGTCCGATCCGCGGTTCGCGAAGCTGCGCAGGCGGGTGGACACCGGTCCCGTCGTCGACACCCGAGTCGACGACGAGGACACCTGACCGATCGACTGAACGGAACCGTTCAGTCGATCAGATCGACTGAACGGTTCCGTTCAGTCGGACGAGATGAAGTGACAAGGGAAGAAAAGTGAACAGATCCGCTCGCCGTGATGGCACACCGGACAGGGGCAGGGGAAACCCGGCCCGCAGTGCCTCAGACAAGAGGGCAACTGACAAGAGGGCAACTGACAAGAGGGCAACGGGCAAGAAGGACGCTCCCGGCGCGGGCCGGTCCGGCGGCGCACCCAAGAAGCCACACCGCGGCCAGGCGAACACCGCCGCAGTCGCCACCAACAAGCGCGGCAAGCCGAAGCAGGCGAAGCCGCAGCGCCAGCAGGTGGAGGCGAACCCGACGATCAGCAACGCCAAGCCGGCGCGGCACCAGTACGTCCAGAGCGCCGGGCCGGTCAAGCTCGCCGCGGGCGAGGGCATGCGACTGCAGAAGGTGCTCGCGCAGGCAGGTGTCGCCTCCCGACGGGCCGCCGAGGAGCTCATCGAGCAGGGCCGGGTCGAGGTCGACGGCCACATCGTGGTGGAGCAGGGCCTGCGCGTCGACCCCGAGAACGCGGTGGTCCGCGTCGACGGCGTCCGCGTCGTCGTCAAGAAGGACCTGGTGCACATCGCGCTGAATAAGCCGCGCGGCTGGCAGTCCACGATGTCCGACGACCTGGGCCGCCCGTGCATCGGTGACATCGTCTCCGAGCGGGTGTCCGCCGGGCAGCGCCTGTTCCACGTCGGCCGCCTCGACGCCGACACCGAGGGCCTGATCCTGCTGACCAACGACGGCGACCTGGCGCACCGGCTGATGCACCCCTCCTTCGAGGTGCCCAAGACGTACCTCGCGACGGTCAACGGGGTCGTCGAGCGCGGCCTCGGCAAGACCCTCAAGGCTGGTGTCGAACTCGAGGACGGACCCGCGAAGGTCGACGCGTTCACGTTGCTCGACGTCAACGGCAAGCAGTCCCTGGTCAAGGTCGTGCTGCACGAGGGTCGCAAGCACATCGTGCGCCGACTGCTCGAGGCCGTCGGGCATCCGGTGAAGCGGCTGGTCCGCACCGACATCGGCCCGGTGGCGCTCGGTGACGGGCGTCCCGGCACGCTTCGCGTGATCGGCCCGGGCGAGGTCGGCGCGCTGTACAAGGCGGTCGGCCTGTGACCGACACCGTGGCCGTGCCGCTGGTCGTCGCGATGGACGGCCCGTCCGGCACCGGCAAGTCCAGTGTGTCCCGGCGCCTGGCCGATGCCCTCGCCGCCCGCTACCTCGACACCGGTGCCATGTACCGGATCGCGACGCTGCACGTGCTGCGGTCCGCGGTCGACGTCGCCGACGTGGACGCCGTCGCCGCGGCAACCGAGGCGCTCGACCTGTCGATCGGCACCGACCCGGCGTCCGACCGGGTGCTGCTGGCCGGGGAGGACGTCACCGACGAAATCCGTGGCGCCGCCGTCACCGGGGCGGTGTCCGCGGTGTCTGCGGTGCCGCGGGTGCGGGAACTTCTCGTCGACAAGCAGCGGGCGTTCATCGCGCAGCACCCGCGGATCGTGGTCGAGGGCCGCGACATCGGCACCGTCGTGCTTCCCGACGCGGACGTGAAGATCTATCTCACCGCGTCCGCGGAGGCCCGCGCGCAGCGGCGCAACGCGCAGAACGTCGCGGAGGGCCGCGGCGACGACTACAGGGCGGTGCTCGCCGACGTGCAGCGCCGCGACCACCTCGACTCGACCCGCGCGGTGTCCCCGCTGCGGCCCGCCGAGGACGCGGTGATCGTGGACACCAGTGAGATCGGAATCGACGACGTGATCGGCCGGCTGCTGCTGGTGGTCCGCGACAGGACTGGAGTGGTGCAGTGAGCGACGCATTCGAATTCGGCGGCGACGCCTACGCCGGTGACGGCACCTGGAATGAGGAAACCGACTGGGAGCTCGCCGAATTCGCCGGGGAGGAGGGCGACGAGGAGCAGCTCGCCGTCCCGACGCTGGCGATCGTCGGCAGGCCCAATGTCGGCAAGTCGACGCTGGTGAACCGGATCATCGGCCGCCGCGAGGCCGTCGTCGAGGACATTCCCGGCGTCACCCGTGACCGTGTCTCCTACGACGCGACGTGGGCCGGCCGCCGGTTCCTGGTGCAGGACACCGGCGGCTGGGAACCGGACGCCAAGGGACTGCAGCAGTCCGTGGCCCGGCAGGCCGAGCTGGCGATGCGCACCGCGGACGCCATCATCCTCGTCGTCGACACGGTGGTCGGCGCGACCGCAACCGACGAGGCCGTCGCGAAGGTGCTGCGCCGCTCCAAGACCCCCGTCCTGCTGGTGGCCAACAAGGTCGACGGCGAACGGCTCGAGGCGGAGGCGGCCGCGTTGTGGTCACTCGGGCTCGGGCAGCCGTACCCGGTCTCCGCCATCCACGGCCGCGGCACCGGCGACCTGCTCGACGAGGTGCTCGCGGTGCTGCCGGAGACCCCGCGGGAGGGTACCGGCGGACAGGGGCCGCGTCGCGTCGCCCTGGTCGGCAAGCCGAACGTCGGCAAGTCCAGCCTGATCAACAAGCTCTCCGGCGACGAGCGGTCGGTCGTGCACGACGTCGCGGGCACCACCGTCGACCCGGTCGACTCGCTGGTCGAGCTCGGCGGCAAGGTGTGGAAGTTCGTCGACACCGCGGGCCTGCGGAAGAAGGTGAGCCACGCCAGCGGTCACGAGTTCTACGCGTCGCTGCGCACCAAGTCGGCGATCGAGGCCGCCGAGGTCGCGATCCTGCTGATCGACGCGTCCCTGCCGATCACCGAGCAGGACCTGCGGGTGCTGTCGATGGTCGCCGAGACCGGGCGGGCGCTGGTGCTGGCGTTCAACAAGTGGGACCTCGTCGACGAGGACCGCCGGTTGATGCTGGAGAAGGAGATCGACCGCGAACTGGTGCGGGTGCCGTGGGCGCAGCGGGTCAACATTTCCGCGCACACCGGCCGCGCGGTGCAGAAGCTGGTGCCCGCGCTGGAGACCGCGCTGGAGTCGTGGGACAAGCGGATCCCCACCGGCCGGCTCAACAACTGGCTCAAGGAGGTTGTCGCCGCGACCCCGCCGCCGATGCGGGGTGGCCGGCTGCCGCGCGTCATGTTCGCGACGCAGGCCGGGACGCGGCCGCCGACGTTCGTGCTGTTCACCACCGGCTTCCTCGAGGCGGGCTACCGCCGGTTCCTCGAGCGCAGGCTGCGCGAGGAGTTCGGATTCGATGGCAGCCCGGTCCGGATCTCGGTGCGGGTGCGGGAGAAGCGGGACCGCAAGAAGCGCTGATCACCTCCCCGTCGGGTGCCTGACCAGCCGATTCGCGGTAGCGAGTGCCACTGATGTAATCTCATCGAGCACTCGAAAGAGCGCGGGCGGGCTGTGGCGCAGCTTGGTAGCGCACCTGACTGGGGGTCAGGTGGTCGCAGGTTCAAATCCTGTCAGCCCGACAGTGGTCGAAGAAAAGGTGGTTCCTCGCTCGCGAGGAGCCACCTTTTCTCGTTTCACACCCCTGTCCCCGGGTACATCCAGGTATCCGATCCGCAAAGGAGTCACCGTGGTCGACCTCGCCTATGTCATCGCCGGTTCGGAAGCGACCGGCGGCGCCGGCCTGCAGGTGGACCTGAAGACCTTCCAGGAACTCGGCGTCTACGGCGTCGGCACCGTCACCTGCATCGTCTCGTTCGACCCCGCCGCGGGCTGGGGGCACCGCTTCGTCCCGATCGCGCCCGAGGTGATCGCCGACCAGATCGAGGCAGCGACCGCCGCCCACGACCTCGACGTCGTCAAGATCGGCATGCTCGGCACCCCGGCCACGATCGACGCCGTCGCCGCGGGCCTGCGCCGCCAGCCGTGGCGGCACGTCGTGCTCGACCCGGTCCTGATCTGCAAGGGGCAGGAGCCGGGCGCCGCGCTCGACACCGACACCGCGCTGCGTGCGCAGATCCTGCCGTTGGCCACCGTCGTGACCCCGAACCTGTTCGAGGCCCGGACCCTGTCCGGGATGGACGCGATCGACTCCGTCGACGACCTCGTCGAGGCGGCCCGCCGCATCCACGACCTCGGACCGCGGTACGTGATCGCCAAGGGGGGAGTCGAACTCGCTGGCGACGATGCCGTCGACGTGCTCTTCGACGGCACCGACGTGACCATCCTTCGGGCACCGAAGGTCGGCAGCGAACGGGTCTCCGGTGCGGGCTGCACCCTCGCCGCGGCGATCACCGCCGAACTGGCCAAGGGCGTCGACGTCGCGTCGGCGGCGGAGTTCGCGAAGGAGTTCGTCACCGCGGGCATCGCGGGCCGCGTCGCCGCGCACACCCCGTTCGACACCGTGTGGCAGGGCGCCTACGTCGACGCGCTCGGCTGACCGCGCCGGATCACCGGGTGACGGCGGCGATGACCTGGGTTGCCGCGTTGGCATGGCCCGCGGCGTTCGGGTGCAACGGAATCGGTGCCGTCAGCGAGGTCGGGACCGCCCCAACGATCCACCGGTCCGCAGGCGCCGCGCACGCGTCGTGGCCGCGGGTCGACGGCTCCAGGTCGACGAAGGTCGCGCCCGCGGTGCTCGCCGCGGTCGCGGCAACCGTGTTCAGTCGGGTGATCAAGCCCTGGACATGGTCCGCGTCGACCGGCCAGATCGGTTGCACGCCGGGGCATCCGCCGGGCCGGATCGCGTCCGGGTAGCCGACAAGGACGATGCGTGCATCCGGTGCCCGCCGCCGGATCTCCTCGACGATCCCCACGTAGGTCGGGGCGAGACCGTCGATCCGCTCGGCGTAGGCGGCGGTGTCGGTGGTGGCGGCACAGGACCGGCCCAGCGGCGGCGGCGCCACGTTCAGGCACTCGGTGGTCAGTGACACCAACCCGATGTCGTTGGCGCCGATGCCGACGGTCACCAGCGTGGTATCCGGGCTCAACGCGTCGAACTGCGGTGCGGTCTGGGGGAGTTGGCGGTCGGACAGGTTCGCGGTCGTGGCTCCGCTGCACGTGACGTCCCGGAAGGTGGTGGCGCGCACGGCCGCCGCGACGAGGTGCGGATAGTTCACCTCGGACCGGAGGCAGTCCCCGAGCGACCCGTTCGGTGCGATCCCGGCCCCGGAGGAAAACGAATCGCCCAGTGCGACGTACCCGACCGGCGGCGGGGACTCGGCCTGGGCGGCGGTCGACGCCCCCAGCGGGGCCGGGGCGGTGAGAACGAGTGCGGCAGCGACGGCCGCAACCGGTGACATGCGGTGCTCGGTTTCGTCGGGGTCGGGCGTGCATCAGCCAAACTACCCCCGATTCCCGGCCCGCGGAACGGGTGGATCGCGTGGGCAGGCGGCTACCCTCGAGCGATGGCGGCGGACACGGCGAGACCGACGACGGGGCAGGCCAGCCCGGAACTGACCCGGCAGCGCTGTGCGGCCGCGTTGACGGGATTCGCGGTCGAGGCGGCGCCGGAGGCGGGTGGCCGCCGCGCCGCGGTGGCGCTCGCGCTCGTCGAACGGGACGACGGGCCGGTGCTGCTGCTGACCCTGCGGCCCGGCCGAATGCGCGCCCACCCCGGGCAGTTCGCGTTGCCGGGAGGCGGCATCGACCCCGGCGAGACGCCCGCGCAGGCCGCGCTCCGGGAACTCGACGAGGAGGTCGGGGTGACGGCGCCCGACGACGCGGTGCTCGGGGTCCTCGACGACTTCGTCACCCGGTCCGGGTACGTCATCACCCCGGTCGTGGTCTGGGTGGGTTCACTGGCCGCGCCGCTGCGGCCCAACCCCGGCGAGGTGGCGATGATCTTCGAGGTCACGGTGCCGGAACTCGATGTCGACCCGGTGCTGCGCCCGCTGCCGGGTGGCACCGAACCGCTGCTGCGCTGGCCGTTTCGGGGCGAGCACCTGTTCGCCCCGACCGCCGCGATCATCCACCAGTTCCGGGAGGTGGTGCTGCACGGACGGGCCACCCGGGTCGCCGATTGTCCGCAACCGGACTTCGCGGCCCGCTGACCTCGCGGCGGATGCCCGCCTCCCGGCACCGGTCCGCCGCGTGTGACAGGCTGGACGCCGATCGCCGTGAGCAGGCGAACCGGCGAGCGATGTGGGAGTGAGATGGACAGCGGAGACCTGCCGCGCGCACAGGTCGGCGCGACGGCCGATCCGGTGCCGACCGATCGGGTGCTGACGGTGCCGAACGTGCTGAGCCTGGTGCGGTTGCTCGGGGTTCCGCTGTTCGCCTACCTGTTGCTCGGCCCGCAGGCGGACGGCTGGGCGCTGCTGATCCTGATGCTCAGCGGATTCACCGACTGGGCCGACGGGAAGCTCGCCCGGCTGCTGAACCAGACGTCGCGGCTCGGTGCGCTCCTCGATCCGTTCGTCGACCGCCTCTACGTGGTCACCACGCTGGTCGCGTTCTCGCTCCGCGGGATGATCCCGTGGTGGGTGACCGCGCTCCTGATCGGTCGCGATCTGCTGCTCGCCGCGACGCTCCAGGTGTACCGCCGCCGCGGGCTGCCGCCGCCGTCGGTGCTGTACCTCGGCAAGGCGGCGACGTTCGCGCTGATGATCGCGCTGCCGCTGGTGCTCGCCGCACAGCTGAACTGGGCGTACGCGAACGTCGCGCACGCGTTCGGGTACGCGCTGCTGGTGTGGGCGACCGGCCTGTACGTCTGGACCGGGCTGCTGTACCTGCTCGCTGCCCGCAACATCGCCCGCGCCGTCGCGCCCGTCGGTGCCGGTCGTGGGGCCGAATCACCGTGAGCGCCAACGATGTTCCCGCGTCCACCGGCGCGCCACGGGTGCGACGCAACCCGACGCCGTCGCTGCTGACCGCGCTGCTCGCGGAGGGCCTCGACCCCGGCTACGCCGCGGCAGCGGAGGATCGCGCCCGCGGACACTCCCTGCACCGACCGCTGCACGCGGGGGTGTGGTGTGCGGGGGGCGCGCTGGTGCTCGGGCTGATCTTCGGGATCGCGTTCGCGCAGGCGGCGGACCGCGCACCGGGCACCGAGCAGGTCCGTGCCGACATCCTCACCCAGGTCGACGCGGCGGAAGCGCGGGGCGCGGACCTGGCCCGCGCCCGCGACGACCTGAGCGATGGCATCGACCTCGCCCGCACCCGGGCGCTCGCCGGGGACGCGCAGGGCGCCGCGGTCCTCGACCGGATCGGCGTCCTCGAGCACGGCGCCGCGTTGGTTCCGGTGCACGGGCCCGGCATCACCGTCACCCTCACCGACCCGGCGGCCCGGCCGGACCTGTCCGATCGCTCGCGGCCCGGCGCCGCCGCCACCCCGGTGCTGATCGACCGCGACCTGCAGGCGGTGGTCAATGGCCTGTGGGGGGCCGGGGCGGAGGCCGTTGCCGTCGGGAACGTCCGGATCGGACCGGGGGTGACGATCCGGCAGGCCGGGGGTGCCATGCTGGTCGACAATCAGCCGGTCCCGTCGCCCTATGTGGTGTCGGCGATCGGCCAACCGGCCCGGCTGCAGACCGGGTTCGTCGTCAGCGACGCCTACCAGCGGATGTCCGGGGTGGCCCAGCTGTACGGCGCCGGATTCACCATCGCCGAGAACGACGACATCAGCCTCCCTGCCGCGACGGCACGGGAGATCCGCAGCGCACGAGAGGTGATGGGGCAGTGAAGTCGGTCAAGCCACTGCAGGCGGCACGGAACGGGTACGCGATCTACGGGGTGCTCGCGCTGATCGTGGGCATCGTCGCGGGTGTGGTGTTCCGCCCGGAGGTGCCGGACGCGATCCAGCCGTACCTGCCGATCGCGGTGGTCGCCGCCCTCGACGCCGTGTTCGGCGGTCTCCGCGCCTATCTCGACGAGATCTTCGACGCGAAGGTGTTCGTCGTCTCGTTCGTGTTCAACGTGCTCGTCGCCGCCCTCATCGTCTGGCTCGGCGACCAGCTCGGGGTCGGGACGCAGCTCTCGACCGCCATCGTCGTCGTCCTCGGAATCCGGATCTTCGGGAACGCGGCGGCGTTGCGCCGCAGGCTGTTCGGGGCGTGAGGAATGGCACAGGAAGGCAGGCACGAGTGGCACCGTGAGGCCCCGTCCGCGGCCCGTCGCTCGCGCGTGGTGTTCGGAGTGCTCGCGGTGCTGCTGATGGCGGCGCTCGGCGTCGCGATCGCCACCCAGGTCCGGGACACCGGGTCGGGCGACACCCTCGACTCCGCCCGTCCCGCAGACCTGTTGGTGATCCTCGACAACCTCAATCAGCGCGAGGCTGCGCTGCGCGCGGAGATCACCACCCTCCAGGACACCCTGGGGACCCTGCAGCGCAGCGGCGGCGGCTCCGACGCGGCGCTCGCGGAGGCGAACGCGCGACTGACCGCCCTGTCGATTCAGGTCGGTGCGGTTCCCGCGACCGGACCCGGCGTGCTGCTCACCGTCACCGACCCGGCCTCCGGGGTCGGTTCCGACGTGATGTTGGACATGATCCAGGAACTGCGCGCCGCCGGGGCCGAGGCGATCGAGGTCCGGGGCGGCGACGGCCAACCCGTCCGGATCGGGGTGAACTCGTGGGTGCGCGGCACCGCCGGAAAACTGCAGCTGGACGGGACGGACCTGGCCGCGCCGTACACCGTCACCGCGATCGGTGACCCGCCGACGCTGGCCGCAGCGTTGAACATTCCCGGTGGTGTCGTCGACACCGTCGCGCGCAGCGGCGGTCGGGTCACGGTCGAACAATCGGGGCAGGTCACGATCGCCGCCTTGCGAGAGGTGAAACCACGCCAATACGCTCAGCCGGGAAACTGAAATTCCGCCGCCGCACAGAAATTCCTGTGAGCGGCGTCGGAGGTCGTCGAAAGGACCACACGGTGAGCGAGACCAACATCCCGGCCGAACTGCACTACACGGCCGAGCACGAGTGGGTGCAGCGGACGGGATCGACGACCGTGCGGGTGGGCATCACCGATTTCGCACAGTCACAGCTTGGTGACGTCGTGTTCGTGCAACTGCCGTCCGTCGGCGACGAGATCGCGGCCGGTGACTCGTTCGGTGAGGTCGAGTCGACGAAGAGCGTCTCCGACATCTACGCACCGCTCACCGCGAAAGTTGTTGCGGCGAACGAGAACCTGGACGGCAGCCCGGAGCTCGTCAACTCCGCGCCCTACGGCGACGGCTGGTTGGTCGAACTCGAGATGGCCGACGAGGCAGCCCTCGACACCGCGCTCGCCGGAATGCTCGACGCGGGCGCATATCGAGAGGTAGCGGGGGGATAACCCCGACGCGCCCCGTTGCGTGAGCGCCTACGCGGACCGGCATCGGCAGGGTACGGTCGTGGGGAAGGGCATTCGCCGTGTCGGGGCGCAGATCCGGATCGGTTGTGATTGTCTCTACAGATTTGTTCGGGGGTTCCCGAATCGATCGGACTGAGGAGGAGAAACGGTGAGCGACAACGACAGCGACGCGGCCTACGGGGAGACGCCCGCGGAGACCACGTCGGTCTTCCGAGCGGATTTCCTCAGCGAACTGGACGGTGCCACGGCCGCGCCGACCGAGCAGCCCGTCTCCGGTGTCGAGGGCCTGCCCGCCGGTTCCGCGCTGTTGGTCGTCAAGCGGGGGCCGAACGCGGGCTCGCGATTCCTGCTCGATCACCCGACCACGTCGGCCGGCAGGCACCCCGACAGTGACATCTTCCTCGACGACGTCACCGTCTCCCGCAGGCACGCGGAGTTCCGCCGGGAGCAGCACGAGTTCCAGGTCGTCGACGTCGGCAGCCTCAACGGCACCTACGTCAACCGGGAGCCGGTCGACTCGGCGACCCTGGCCAACGGCGACGAGGTACAGATCGGGAAGTTCCGCCTCGTGTTCCTGACGGGTCCGCGCGGCGGTGCCGGCGACTCGCCTGCGGGTGCGGGTAGCTGATGACCGCGGTCGGGCAGCGGAGCCAGGGTGCGGGCGGGATGTCGATCGGCTCCGTCCTCGATCGGCTCCGCCCCGAGTTCCCGGACGTCACGATCTCGAAGATCCGCTTCCTCGAGGCGGAGGGACTGATCCGTCCGGAACGCACCCCGTCCGGATATCGGCGGTTCTCGGTCGCGGACTGCGAGCGGCTGCGGTACGTCCTCACCGCGCAGCGTGACCAGTACCTGCCGCTGAAGGTGATCAAGGAGCAGCTCGAGGCGATCGACAGCGGCGTCGCGGTCGTCGCCGCGCCCGACACCGCCCCGCGCCGCCCCCGGATGCTCGCGGTGGCGCCGGGTGAGGTGTCCCCGGAGGAGTTTCGCCCCGACCGGGAGATCCGGATCAGCCGCAGCGACCTGCTGGCCAGGTCCGGGGTCGACGAGGGGTTCCTTGCCGAGCTGATCCGGGCCGGGCTGATCGTGCCCGGCTCCGCCGGATTCTTCGACGAGGGCGCGATCACGCTCGCGCGCACCGCGAAGGCGATGTCCGGGTTCGGCCTCGAGGTGCGGCATCTGCGGGCGTTCAAGCTGGCCGCGGACCGCGAGGCCGGCCTCGTCGCGCAGATCGCCGGACCGGTCGCGAAGGGCCGCGACGCCGGCGCCCGCGATCGGGCCGAGGAGATGGTCCGGGAACTCGCGGCGCTGTCGCTGACCCTGCACACCTGCCTGGTGAAGTCGGCCGTCCGGGGCGCACTCGATCGGTGATCCACCGGGGACGGGTCCCGGCGCGGCGCGCCTTCGGAGGCATAGAATCGGTCGAAGCAACGGTTTTCACGGGAGGCGGGCGCGATGAGTGAGATGCGTGTGATCGGGATCCGTGTCGAGCAGCCGCAAAACTCGCCCGTGCTGTTGCTCAGGGAGGCCAGCGGAGACCGGTACCTGCCGATCTGGATCGGGCAGACGGAGGCGACCGCGATCGTCCTCGAACAGCAGGGGGTCGAGCCGGCCCGGCCGCTGACCCACGACCTGATCACCACCCTGATCGGGGCCCTCGGTCATCGCCTGCTTGAGGTGCGGATCGTGGATCTGCAGGAGGGCACGTTCTACGCCGATCTGGTGTTCGACCAGAACATCACCGTGTCGGCCCGGCCGTCGGATTCGGTGGCCATCGCGTTGCGGGCGGGTGTGCCGATCCACGCGGAGGAGTCGGTGCTCGCGGAGGCCGGGCTGGTGATGCCGGACGAGCGCGAGGACGAGGTGGAGAAGTTCAAGGAGTTCCTCGAGTCGGTGTCGCCGGATGACTTTAAGGCGACCGACGGCTAGCGACTGCCCGTGGGCATCGGAGGTCTCGATCGGGTCTCGTCTGGCCGGTTCTGCCGAATCTGGGGCTAAGCTCTGGTCGTTTTGGGCGTGTTGCGTTGACCGCACGACCGTCGGCCCATAACGTCTGGCCGTCATGAATACGCACCATGTGATTCATCGGGGCGTGCACCGGGCGCTACCGGCGTACCCTTCAAGTGAATCCCTGGTCTGGATTTGCGTGCGAGAGGGAGCAGTCAGTGGTAGATCAGCCGCAGGACGCGAATGTTCGTCAACGCGTCGATGGGCAGTCGCTGGCCGGTGAGGTTGCCGACGGCGAGGGCGTGCAGCCGGGGCTGTTCCCTGACGACTCCGTCCCCGACGAGCTGGTCGGCTACCGCGTCCCGATCGCCTGCCAGATCGCCGGAATCACCTACCGGCAACTCGACTACTGGGCGCGCACCTCGCTGGTCGTTCCGTCCATACGCGGCGCGGCGGGGTCGGGCAGTCAGCGCCTGTACTCCTTCAAGGACATCCTGGTCCTCAAGATCGTCAAGCGGCTTCTCGACACCGGCATCTCGCTGCAGAACATTCGGGTCGCGGTCGATCACCTGCGCAATCGCGGGGTCGCCGACCTGGCCAGGATCACGCTGTTTTCCGACGGCGCCACCGTCTACGAGTGCACCTCCCCGGAGGAGGTCGTCGACCTGCTACAGGGCGGCCAGGGCGTGTTCGGGATCGCGGTCAGTGGCGCGATGCGGGAACTGACCGGCACCATCGCGGACTTCCCCGCGGAGCGGGCCGACGGCGGCGAGAGCGAGCAGAGCCCCGAGGACGAGCTCGCGTCGAGGCGCCGCAGCCGGGGCAGCCGCAAGATCGGCTGACCGGCCCCGGCCCCGGTATCGGGGTGGTGCTGACCACAGTGCGGACGGCGGGCGCGGCATTGCCGGGAACGTCGCCTAGAATTCGAGGTGCGTCGTCGTCGCGCGGGAGAGTTCCGGACCGGGAGTGTTCGCCGGTCCGGGCGCCGAAGGAGCAGCACCTCCCCGTCAATCTCTCAGGCACCCGGGACCGTGCGGGCATCGGCGCCTCTGGAAAGCGGTGGGAGCACCCACCCGCCCACGGGGAAAGGGATCGGCCGACGCGTCCACGACGCGGGGGTCACCCCGAATCTCTCAGGCGCTCCGACGAGCAGGCGACAGAGGGGGAGGAACGCACCGCGATGTGAGCGCGGTGTGACCTCGAGAACCTTCAGCCGCGGGAGTTGCCTTGACCGATCACCCCTTCACCTTCGTCGATCGCCACATCGGACCCGACGCCGCCGAACTCGAACGGATCCTGCACGTCGTCGGTGTCGACGACCTGGAGATGCTCGCCACGAAGGCGGTCCCGGCGGCCATTCTGGATGCGGCGTCGGCGCCGAGTGGTGCGGGGGGGAAGGCGACCGTCGGCGTCGGCGCCGGGCTGGAGACGCTCCCCGAACCGCTGTCCGAGCACGACACGCTCGCCGAACTGACCGCGCTCGCGCGGCGCAACACGGTCGCCACGTCGATGATCGGCCTCGGCTACTACGACACCCTCACCCCGCCGGTGCTGGTGCGCAACCTCATCGAGAACCCGGCCTGGTACACCGCGTACACGCCCTACCAGCCGGAGATCAGCCAGGGCAGGCTCGAGGCGCTGCTGAACTTCCAGACGATGGTCTCCGACCTCACCGGGATGGAGGTCGCGAACTCGTCGATGCTCGACGAGGCCACCGCCGCCGCCGAGGCGATGACCCTGCTGCGCCGCGCAGGCCGGTCCAAGTCCGCGCGTTTTGTCGTCGACATCGACCTGTTCCCGCAGACCCGCGCGGTGATCGAGACCCGCGCGACGCCGCTCGGCATCGAGGTCGTCGAGGCGGACCTGGCGCAAGGGCTGCCCGACGGCGAGTTCTTCGGCGTCCTCGCGCAGGTGCCGGGCGCGTCCGGCCGGATCGTCGACCACTCCGCGCTGATCGCCGCCGCGCACGAGCGCGGTGCCCTGGTCGCGGTCGGCGCCGACCTGCTTGCGCTGACCCTGCTCACCCCGCCCGGCGAGCTGGGTGCCGACGCCTGCTTCGGCACCACGCAGCGGTTCGGCGTCCCGATGGGCTTCGGCGGCCCGCACGCCGGCTACCTGGCGGTGCACTCGAAGCTCGCCCGGCAGCTGCCCGGCCGCCTCGTCGGCGTCTCCGTCGACGCCGACGGCAACAAGGCGTACCGGCTCGCACTGCAGACCCGCGAGCAGCACATCCGCCGGGAGAAGGCGACCTCCAACATCTGCACCGCGCAGGTGCTGCTGGCCGTGCTCGCCGCGATGTACGCGAGCTACCACGGCGCCGAGGGCCTGACCGCGATCGCGCGGCGGGTCAACGCATCGGCCCGCACCCTGGCGGCCGGCCTGCGCGCGGGCGGCGTCGAGGTGGTGCACGCGGAGTTCTTCGACACCGTCCTCGCCCGGGTGCCGGGCCGGGCCGCCGACGTCGTCGCGACCGCGAAGGGCTGGAACGTGAACCTGCGCCTCGTCGACGCCGACCACGTCGCCGTGGCCTGCGACGAGGCCACCACCGACACCCATCTGCAGTCCGTGCTCGCGGCCTTCGGTGTGGCAGCAGCCGAGGTTGTCGACGCGGCGCCGTCGCTGCCCGCATCGCAGACGCGCACCTCGGCGTTCCTCACCCACCCGGCGTTCACCAGCCACCGCACCGAGACCGCGATGATGCGCTACCTGCGCAAGCTGTCCGACAAGGACATCGCCCTGGACCGCAGCATGATCCCGCTCGGCTCGTGCACGATGAAGC
Organism: Rhodococcus sp. NPDC058532; assembly: GCF_042719255.1. Lineage (NCBI taxonomy): Bacteria > Bacillati > Actinomycetota > Actinomycetes > Mycobacteriales > Nocardiaceae > Rhodococcus > Rhodococcus sp. NPDC058532. The sequence continues at coordinate 242,128 of NZ_JBHXNU010000005.1, read as the reverse complement.
TGAACGCGGCCGCCGAGATGGAGGCCATCACCTGGCCGCAGTTCAACTCGCTGCACCCGTTTGCTCCGGCCGGTGACAGCGACGGCATCCGTGCGCTGATCGCCGACCTGGAGTCGTGGCTGTCGTCGATCACCGGCTACGACCGGGTCAGCCTGCAGCCGAACGCGGGCAGCCAGGGCGAGTACGCGGGCCTGCTCGCGATCCGCAACTACCACCTTTCCCGCGGCGACGACCACCGCGACACCTGCCTGATCCCGTCCAGCGCGCATGGCACCAACGCCGCGTCGGCGGTGATGGCGGGCATGCGCGTGGAGGTCGTCGCGTGCCGCCCGAACGGTGACGTCGACGTCGACGACCTGAAGGCGAAGATCGCCGACCACGCCGAGCGGCTCGCGGCGATCATGATCACCTACCCGTCCACGCACGGTGTGTACGAGCAGGAGGTCGGCGAGATCTGCGCGGCCGTGCACGACGCGGGCGGGCAGGTGTACGTGGACGGTGCGAACCTGAACGCGCTCGTCGGCCTTGCCCGGCCGGGCCGGTTCGGCGGCGACGTCAGCCACCTGAACCTGCACAAGACGTTCTGCATCCCGCACGGCGGCGGCGGCCCCGGCGTCGGCCCGGTCGCGGTGCGTGCGCACCTGGCGGCGTTCCTGCCCGGTCATCCCCTCGCCCCGGAGCTCGGGGACGGCCCGACCGTGTCCGCCGCCCCGTACGGCAGCGCCTCGATCCTGCCGATCACCTGGGCGTACATCCGGATGATGGGTGCGGCCGGGCTGCGGGCGGCGTCGCTGACCGCGATCGCCTCGGCCAACTACATCGCCCGCAGACTCGACGAGCACTTCCCGGTCCTGTACACCGGCGAAAACGGGATGGTCGCGCACGAGTGCATCATCGACCTGCGGCAGATCACCAAGGACACCGGCGTCACCGTCGACGATGTCGCGAAGCGGTTGGCGGACTACGGTTTCCACGCGCCGACGATGAGCTTCCCGGTCGCGGGCACCCTGATGATCGAGCCGACCGAGTCGGAGAACCTCGCCGAGATCGACCGCTTCTGCGACGCGATGGTCGCCATCCGCGGCGAGATCGACCGGGTCGGGTCCGGGGAGTGGCCGGTGGACGACAACCCGCTGCGCGGCGCCCCGCACACCGCGGCCTGCTTGGTCGGGGAGTGGACCCACCCGTACTCGCGGGAACTGGCCGTCTTCCCGGCGGGCACCGCGGACAAGATCTGGCCGCCCGTGCGCCGCATCGATGGCGCGCACGGCGACCGCAACCTGGTGTGCTCGTGCCCGCCGATCGAGGCGTTCAGCGGCTGATCCCGCTGCCCCGGGTTCCCTGATGTCACACCGGATATCGCCAAGTGAGCCGGTGTGACATTGGGGAACTAGCGGGTGAGCTCGAGGATCGTGATCTCCGGTGGGGCGCCGACCCGGACCGGGGGACCCCACGCCCCCGCGCCGCGGCTGGTGTAGAGGACGGTGTCGCCGAACCGGTCGAGGCCGGTCACCGACGGCTGCTGCAGCGGGACCACGTAGCCCAGCGGCCACATCTGCCCGCCGTGCGTGTGCCCGGACAACTGCAGGTCGACGCCCCACTCGGCGGCCTCGGTCACCTGCTTCGGCTGGTGGGCGAGCAGGATCACCGCGCGGTCGCGGTCCCGGCCCGCCAGTGCGGCGGGCAAATCGGGCTCGTACGGGGCGGGCGAGCGGTAGTCGTGCACGCCGGCGAGGTCGATGACCGCATCGCCGCGACGCAACTCCACCCGGGTGTTGCGCAGCGTGTGGATGCCGAGCCGCTCCCACAGATCGAGCCAGCGGCCGCCGTCCCCGGCATAGAACTCGTGGTTGCCGCTCACCCCGAACACGCCGAGCGGGGCGTCGAGGTCGGCGAGCGGCGCCAGGTCGGCGCCGACCTTCGCGACCGTGCCGTCGACGAGATCGCCGCCGAGCAGGATCAGGTCCGGCCGTTCGGCGCCGACGGCCGCGACGACCCGCCGGGTGAACGCCGCGCCGCGGGCGGGCCCGACGTGCAGGTCCGTCACGAGCGCGATGCGGGTCCCGGCAAACTCGGCGGGAAGCCGCCGCAACGGAACCCGCACCCGCACGATCCGCGGCGCGGCCGCCTCCGCAACGCCGTATCCGACCGCACCGACCGACGCCAGCACGACCGCCGCGGCCGCCCCGCGCAGCAACCGCCGCCGGGTCGGATCCGCCGGGCCGGGCGGTAGCGGATTGCCCGGGCCGGGCGGTGCCGGTCGGTCGGTCGCCCGCCGCGGTCCGCGTCGGACCCGGCGGGCGAGGGCGGCGAGCACCGTGAGGATCCCGAGACCGAGCGTCAGGTACAGCCCGGCCGCCAGCCAGACCCAGCCGACGACGGCGGGCCCCCGCGCCCAGGCCGGGTCGAACACCTCCCCGCTGCCGACCCCGATCAGCGCGGCGGCCCCGAGCAGGCCCAACCCCCACCCGAGGACGCGGCGGCCGACCGACGACAGTTCCAGCAGCCGGGTCATCCGGCGGTACAACCACCAGCTGAGCAGCGCGAGGAGGACGGCGAACAGCAGAATGCGCAGCACCGGTCAGCGCACCAGCGGGGTGAGCGACTCGGTGAGCGCGGGCCCGTCCGAGCCGGGGACCGCGACGAACGTGCCGCCCGTCCGGTCCGCCAACGCGGTCAGCGTCGCGGCGTCGGAGTTCTCGCCGATCGTCACGACATCCACCCGGACCGGGGTGCCCTCGGCGCCTGCCGAGGCGATCGACGCCAGGAACTGGCTGCTTCCGATGCTGGTGTCGTCGTTCGGGCCGTCGGTGACCAGGAGCACCGAGTTCGGCCGGTCCGGGTCGGCGCTGCGCGCCGCACTGTTGTACGCGGCCTGCACGGACGGGTAGGTGGACGTCGCGGTCGCCGGGCTCAGCGACGCGAGTGCGGTGCCGATCGCCTCCCGGCGGGGAACTCCGCCCACCGAGTCGGTGACCGGCCCGGTCGGGACGAGGACCCGGTACGCCTTCGACCCGTCCAGGCCCCGCGAGTACACCCACAGACCGACCTCGGACTCGTCGGGGACGGCCGCGACCGCGGCGGTCAGGGCGGCGACGGTGTTCGCGAGCCGGGTGTCCCCGCCCTCCACCGTGCGCATCGACCCCGACACGTCCACCAGCAGCGTCGTACGCCCCGGCCGGGTCGGCAGTGTGACGATCCGGTGCAGCTCCGCGGACACCTCCGGGGCGGGCGGGGCCAGTTCGGTCGCGATCGGGGCGTAGGGCACCGCCGGGGACGGGGCCGGGGTTCGGTCGCCGGCCCGGAACCCGGCGGCCACGAACGCGTCCGCCTGCTCGGGTTGGCGGAGGAAGTCGGCGAACTCGGCCGCCGCGCGGCGGTGCGTCTCGTCGGTCCAGTCCGTCGCGAGCACCACGCCGGGATGGTCGGCGACCGGGGTGGCCCCGGTCGGCGTCACCCCCCGCAGCTCGGCGCCCCCGGCGATCGCGGCGGCCAGCTGCTGCTCGGTGGCGGGCGCGGCGTGCAGAGTGCCGTCGCGGGGGTCGTCCTGCGCACCGAGCGCGCGCAACGCGTCGGCGGTGGTCGCCGGGGAGTGCGGGACGGCGGCGGATCCGCGAGCGAGGGTGGTCAGGGCCGCGTCGACCGCCGGATCGGAGACCTGCTCTGCGGTCACCGGTCCCGCGCCTGCGCCGGCGGTCGCGGCCGCAACGGCCTCCGCCGCGGCGGTCGTCGCCGCCGAGTCCGGGGGCATCGCCAGCCGCAGCGTGCCCCAGTTCGGCAGCCCGCCCGCCGCCAATCCGTCCGGGTCGGTTTGCAGCCGCGGCAGGTCCTGCCATCCGACGAGGGGCCGGGACATCGCCTGCGCGACCACGGTCGGGGCGGCGATCACGATCGCCGCCGAGGCGAGGGAGCGGGGTTGCCCGTCGATCATCCCCGCGGTGGCGAGCAGGGCGGACAGCGCCCGGCTCGACTGCGGAATCCACAGGGCGGGGGCGGGTGTCGTGCCGGTCCACGCCCCGCCCGCGCTCGCGGTGAGGGCCTGGGCGGTCACCGCGGACGGCTCGTCGGTCACGGTGACGGTGATGCAGTGGTCGCGGACGACCGGCGCGGTCGCCGCGTAGCGGGCGCCGAGGTCGCGGATCACCGGCGCGATGTCGGGGTCCGCGGTCACCGCCAGCGCGGCCTCGCCCTCCACGCAGGTACGCGCCGCCTGGGTGCCCTGGTCGGAGATCCTGTCCCGCAACTGAACCCAGCCGAGCACGGCGAGGACGAGGACGATCACCGACGCGACGGCGATCACCGGGCCCTTGCTGACCCCCCGGAAACCCCCGTTGCCACTGCCGTTCGCTTCGCCGCGATGTTGACCCACGGCGGCCAGTCTACGGATCGGCCGGGACCGGCCCCGGCATGCACGACGCCGCCCTGCCTCGCGGGCCGGGCGGCGTCGTCGCGGTGTGCCTGCCGGTCAGGCGTTCGCGGCCTTGTACTCCCGGCGGCGGCGGTGCAGGATCGGCTCGGTGTAGCCGCTCGGCTGGGTGCCGCCCTCGAGGATGAGTTCCTTGGCTGCCTGCCAGGCGATGTTGGTGTCGAAGTCCGGTGCCATGTTCCGGTAGGTGGCGTCACCGGCGTTCTGCCGGTCCACGACCGGGGCCATCCGCTCCAGGCTGGCGACGACGTCGGCCTCGGTGACGACGCCGTGCCGGATCCAGTTGGCGAGCAGCTGGCTCGAGATCCGCAGGGTCGCACGGTCTTCCATCAGGGCAACGTCGTGGATGTCGGGAACCTTGGAGCAGCCGACGCCCGCGTCGATCCACCGCACCACATAGCCGAGGATGGACTGGCAGTTGTTGTCCAGTTCCTCCCGCTTCTCGGCGTCCGACCAGTCGGTCGACGGGGCGAGGGGGATGGTGAGGATGTCGTCGACGGTGGCGCGGGGCGTGCCCTTGAGCGCGTCCTGCACCGCGAACACGTCCACCTGGTGGTAGTGGGTGGCGTGCAGGGTGGCGCCGGTCGGGGACGGCACCCACGCGGTGTTCGCCCCGGCCTTCGGGTGACCGATCTTCTGCTCGAGCATGTCGGCCATCAGGTCCGTCATCGCCCACATGCCCTTGCCGATCTGCGCCCGGCCCTGCAGGCCCGCCGCGAGGCCGGTGTCAACGTTCCAGTCCTCGTACGCGGCGATCCAGCGCTGCTTCTTCATCTCGGCCTTGCGCACCATCGCGCCCGCCTCCATGGAGGTGTGGATCTCGTCGCCGGTGCGGTCGAGGAAGCCGGTGTTGATGAACACGACCCGCTCGGACGCCTCCTTAATGCAGGCGGCGAGGTTGACGGTGGTGCGGCGCTCCTCGTCCATGATGCCGACCTTGATGGTGTTCGCGGGCAGGCCGAGGACCTGCTCGACGCGGCCGAACAGTTCGGAGGTGAACGCGACCTCGTCGGGGCCGTGCTGCTTCGGCTTGACGATGTAGATCGAGCCGGTGCGGCTGTTGTCCAGCGGGCCGTTGTCGTCGCTGCGGGTCAGGCCGTGCACGGCGCACAGGCTGGTGATCAGGGCGTCGAGGATGCCCTCGGGGACCTCGTTGCCGTCGGCGTCGAGGATCGCCGGGTTGGTCATCAGGTGGCCGACGTTGCGGACGAACAGCAGCGAGCGGCCGTGCAGGGTCAGGTCGGAGCCGTCGACCGCGGTGTAGCTGCGGTCGGCGTTCAGCGTGCGGGTCAGGGTCGCGCCGCCCTTGTCGAACGACTCGGACAGGTCGCCGCGGTTCAGGCCCAGCCAGTTGCGGTAGCCGACGACCTTGTCATCGGCGTCGACGGCGGCGACCGAGTCCTCGAAGTCCATGATCGTGGTGATCGCCGATTCGAGGACGACATCCTTGACGCCCGCCGCGTCGGTGGAGCCGATCGGGGACGTCGCATCGATCTGGATTTCGGCGTGCAGGCCGTTGTTGCGCAACAGAATCGAGGTGGGGGCGTCCTGCTCGCCGAGGTAGCCGACGAACTTCTCCGGCTGCGCCAGGGTGGTGACAACCTCGGAGCCGAGTTCGACCTTGAGGTCGGTGCCGTCGATGAAGTAGCGGCTGGCGTCGGCGTGGGTGCCCTTGGCGAGCGGTGCGGCGGTGTCGAGGAAGTCGCGGGCCCAGGCGATGACCTTGTCGCCGCGGACCTTGTTGTAGCCGGGCTTTCCTCCGGGCGCCTTCTCGGCGCCACCGGCCTCGGAGATCGCATCGGTGCCGTACAGCGCGTCGTACAGCGAGCCCCAGCGGGCATTCGACGCGTTGAGCGCAAAACGGGCGTTGAGCACGGGCACCACCAGCTGCGGTCCCGCGGTGGTTGCGATCTCGGCGTCCACGTTGGCGGTGGTCACCTCGAACGGTGCCGGGGTCGGCAGCAGGTAGCCGATCTCCTGCAGGAACGCCTTGTACGCGGCGGCGTCGTGCTGCTGGCCCGCGTGCTCGCGGTGCCAGCCGTCGACCTGAGCCTGCAGTTCGTCGCGGCGGGCGAGCAGGGCCTTGTTCTTGGGGGCCAGGTCCTCGATCACCGTGACGGCGCCCGCCCAGAAAGCGTCGGCGTCGATGCCGGTGCCGGGCAGGGCCTCGGTGTTCACGAAATCGTGGAGCACCTTGGCGACCTGAAGACCACCGACCTGCACGCGTTCAGTCATGAACTGCCTCATTTCTCTGGGTTTGCGCACTTTCAGACCGCACCAATGTTACTCGCAGGTAATCAGCTAGCGGATTGTCGAGGTGGCGGGCGCGGCGGGGGAGATGAAGATGCCCTCGGCCTCGATGGTGACGCCGTCCCGGTCGGAGAGGGTGCCGCGGACCGTCGCCTTCCGGCCCTCCACGCTCACGACCCGGGCCTCCGCGTACAGCGGCCCGAGCGGCGTCCCGCGCCGATAGCGCAGCGTCAGCGTGCCGGTCAGGCGGCGCTCGGCGGCGCTGCCGGTGACGCCGAGCAGGTGGTCGAGCACCAGTGCCCCGATGCCGCCGTGCACGTGCCCGGGCGGGCCCTCGTATGCGGCGCCGAGGGTGACATGCGTCCAGTGCCTGCCCGTGTCGTCCCGCTCGATGACCAGCGGCGGCGCGACCGCGTTGCGCAGCCCGACCCCGGCGTTGCCCCAGGAGAACGTCTCCCCGGTCGTGGTCCGGCGCATCCCGAACCCGCCGTCGACCTGCCTGGCCCGCAGCTTCGCGGTCGCCGCCGCGACCTCGGCCTGCACCTCACGGATCACCTCGTCGTCGACCTCGGTGCGGATCGTCGCGTCGATCAGCTCCCGGACCGCGGCAGTGAGCGGCCCGTACAGCGCCTTGCGCCGCTCAAGCTCGTCGCGGTCGATGCCGGCGTCGGTGATGCGTTCGTGGGTGACCTTCATCGGCGCTGCCTCCACTGTCCGGGGTCTCGGGTGTCCGGCCCGATTATCGCGGACCGGGCCGCGCCGCCGCGCCCATCCGGCGTGCCAGCGCGTGATCCTCCGGGGCGGCCGAGGCGGCCAGCCGCTCGATCACCGCCCGCCGGTTCGGTTCGGGCTGATTCTGGCTGAGCTTCGCCTTGCCAACGACCCGGTCGATGGTGACCTCGACCCCGACGATCGCGCGCAGCATCGCCGCCACGCTCGCCTCGGCGACCTCGTCCGCCCGCCACGGCTGCTCGCGGCCGCCTTCGTGCTCGTCGGTCAGGGCCGTGACATGGCCGAGCAGCCAGTCGGTGTCGTCGTGGACGACGAGCCTGCCGTGCACCGTCAGCGTCTCGTAGTTCCAGGTCGGCGCCATCCGGGTGGTCGACGCGGTCGCCGGATACCAGCGCGGCGAGACGTACCCGTGCACCCCGGCGAAGATCGCGACGGACGGCGCGCCGTCCCCGGCCCGCCAGTGCGGGTTGGCCCGCGCCACGTGCCCGACCAACGAGTGCCGCTCCGGGTGGTACAGCAGCGGCAGCGAGGTGCTGTGCAGGTCGGCGTCGCCGCCGGTGACCAGGTGCGCGAACCCGCCGCGGCGCAGGGCGGCGGCGGTCTCGTCGTCGGTCAGGGCGAACGCGGCGGGAACGTACACGCGGTGAACCCTAGCGGCCGAGCAGGTCGCGGCAGCGGGCAAGGAGTTCGGCGCGCAGCGGCGCCGCACGGTCGGCGAGCGCGGACTGGGCGCGGACGTAGTCGGCCCGCCCCGCAGGCGTCTCGATCGGGACCGGGTCGTAGCCGAGTGCCCGCAGATCGTAGGGGCTGGCCCGCATGTCCAGCTCCCGTGCCGCCATCGCGGACTCGAAACAGCGCAGCAGCAGGTCCGAATCGACCAGCGGCAGCAGTTTGTAACACCACTTGTACAAGTCCATGCCCGCGTGCAGGCAGCCCGGCTGCTCGCGTCGCGGCTGCTCGTCCCGGCTCAGCGGTGTCTCGTTGCGGCCCACCGCGTCCGCGGTGAAGAACCGGAACGCGTCGTAGTGGGTGCAGCGCAGGCTCATCGACTCGACGACGGCGTCGGTGCCCGCCGGGCCGAGCCGCAGCGGGGTCCCGGCATGCCGGACCGCCTCCGCGCCGCCGCGATAAACCATCGCCCACTCGTGCAACCCGAAGCAGCCCAGCTGCGCGGGGCGTGACGCGGTGCCGGCGAGCACCGCCGCGGTGAACTCCAGCATCGACCGCCGCTTCACCAACAGCGCCGGGTCGGCGCCGACCCCGTCGCCGAGGTCCCGGTAGCCGGAGAACCGGGCGTACTCGCCGGCGCCGGGGCCGGTGAGCAGCACCCCGTAGCCGGGATGCCAGCGCCGCAGCTGCGCGGGCCGCAGGCTGTAGTAGGTGAACAGGAAGTCGACCACCGGATGCGGCACGCCGTGCGACTGCCGGTCCAGGTGCGAACCGAGCAGCGCGTCGACGCGCGCCTGGTGGGCGTCGCGGCGCGCGCCCCACTCGTCCCCGGCGAGGACGAGGGGGGCGCCGCCGGTCGCGGGTGCCGTCGTCACGGCGTGCGCTGGCCGGGGACGGCGTCGGTGATCCGGTGCGTGCCGTCGCGGACGGTGCCGACGAACTCCTCGACGAGGTCCTCGAGCGCGACGATGCCCAGGCATCGCCCGTCGTCGTCGACGACCTCGGCGAGGTGACTGCTCGCCCGCCGCAGCACCGCAAGCGCCTCGTCCAGCGGCGTCTGCACCTGCACCCGCGGCCACGGCCGCACATCGGCGCGGGGCACCACCGTGTCCGGGCCAGCGGCGTCGTCGAGCACCTCGTCGAGCACGTCCTTCAGGTGCAGGTAGCCGACCAGGGTGCCGTCCGGCAGCGCCGCCGGATACCGCGAGTACCCGGTTTCGACGACCGCCCGTTCGATCGCCCCGAGCGTGGTGCCGCGGTCCGTCAGCGGGACCGTGCGGACCTTGTCCAGGGGGATCAGCACATCCGAGACGGTCCGTCCGGTGGTGTGCAGCGCCTGCGTCAGCCTGCGATGCTCCTCGGCGTCGATCAGGCCCTCCGAACGGGACTCGCCGATCATCTCCGTCAGCTCGATCTCGGAGACGGTGGTGTCGAGCTCGTCCTTCGGTTCGACCCGCAGCATCCGCAGCACCGAGTTCGCGCACCAGTTGTAGAACGCGATCAGCGGCTTCGCCAGGGTGATGAACCGGAGGTGGATCGGCACCAGCAGCATCGCGGCCCGCTCCGGTCCGGCGATCGCGATGTTCTTCGGGACCATCTCGCCGAGCAGGATGTGCAGCACCACCACCAGTGCCAACGCGATCGTGAACGCGATCGGGTGCAGCAGCTGGTCGGGCAGGCCCACCAGGTCGAGTGGCCGCTCGATCAGGTGCGCGATGGCGGGCTCGCCGACCCGGCCGAGCAGGATCGAACAGATCGTGATCCCGAGCTGCGCGGCCGCCAGCATCAGCGACAGGTTCTCGCCGGCCCGGATCACCGTCCGTGCCCGGTCCTTGCCCTGCGCGACGAGGGCCTCGAGCCGGTCCCTGCGCGCGGAGATCAGGGCGAACTCGGCCGCGACGAAGAACGCGTTACCGGCCAGCAGGGCGACCGTGAGGACGACACCGAACAGGTCACTCATTGCCGGCCTCCTCGCGGGCGCGGTGGGCGTGTTCGGCGATCGCCGCCGCCGGGACCGGGGTCAACACGACCCGGTCGATGCGGCGGCCGTCCATCCCGGCGACCCGGGCGATCCAGCCGCCGTGCGCGCCGTCGAGCCCGGACGACCGTCGCTCATCGGCGCCGTCCGGGTCGGGAAGGACCACCTCGTCGCCCACCTCCGGGATCCGGCCGAGCCGGGCCAACACCAGCCCGCCGAGCGTGTCGTACTCGCCCTCGGGGGCCGCGTATCCGGTCGCCTGCCGCACCTCGTCGATGCGCAGCAGGCCCGCGCAGATCCAGCTGTCCCCGCTGCGCTGCACGTCGATCTCGGGGGCATCGTGTTCGTCGCGGACATCGCCGACGATCTCCTCGATCAGATCCTCCATCGTGACCAGGCCCGCGGTGCCGCCGTATTCGTCGACGACCAGCGCGACCTGCATGCCGTCGGAGCGGACCTGCTCCATCAGCGCGTCGCCGTCCAGGCTGGACGGCACAACGGGCACCCGCTGCGCGAGCACCATCAGTTGGGTGGTCGCGCGGGATGCGGCGGGCACCGTGAATGCGTGCTTGACGTGCACGACGCCGACCGTGTCGTCGAGGTCGCCATCGACGACCGGGAAGCGGGAGTACCCGGTGCGGGACGCGGCATCGATCAGGTCGGCGACCGTGGCGTGCAGGTCCAGGGTTTCGATCTTCACCCGCGGGGTCATCAGCTCCTCCGCGGTGCGCTCCCCGAACCGCAGCGAGCGGTCCACCAGCAGCGCGGTGCCCGCGTCGAGGGTGCCGCTGCGGGCGCTGATCCGGACCAGCGACCCGAGTTCCTGTGGGGAGCGCGCCGACCGCAGCTCCTCCGCGGGTTCGACGCCGAGCCGGCGCACCACCCAGTTCGCGGTCCCGTTGAGCCCGTTGATCGCCCACCGGAAGGCGGTCGAGAACCAGGCCTGCGGACCGGCCGTCGCGCGGGCCGTCGCCAGCGGGCGGGAGATCGCCAAGTTCTTCGGCACCAGCTCGCCGAACACCATCGACAGGCTCGTCGCGATGATCAGCGCGAGGGCAAGGGAGATGCCCGCGGACACCGACTCGGAGGCGCCGACGGCCCGCAGGCCGGGGGTGATCAGCTGCGCGAGCACGGGTTCGGCGATGTAGCCGGTGATCAGTGTGGTGATGGTGATGCCGAGCTGCGCGCCGGACAGCTGGAAGGAGAGGGTGCGGTGTGCGTGCTGCACCTGGCGGGCGCGTCGGTCGCCGCCGCGGGCGTGGGCGTCGACGGTGCTGCGTTCCAGTGCGGTCAGCGAGAATTCCGCCGCAACGAACACCGCGGTTCCCGCGGTCAACGCGAGGAACCCGAGCAGGCTGACGATCGTCACTGCGATCTGCATGAGCTATCGCCCCCGAACAGGGGACGGGGCGGGGGCGCCGGGTTTGTCACCCGGCTCGGTAGAGGAGCCCTCCGTAGTGGAACTGTCGTCGCCGGACTCGGCGTCGTGCGTCGCTATGGGTGCCTCGGGCACCTTGGTCCTTTCGTCGTGCCCGGACGAGACCGCCGGGCGCAGAGTGGTCGAAACAATCATTCTACCGACCGTCGCCGAAATGTCCGGTCCGAGCCGGGCGGCATCGCGGTCACCACCCGGCGGGCAGGGGCCTGCCCTCGGCGAACCCGGCCGCCGACTGCACCCCGAGCACCGCCTTCTCGTGCAGTTCCTCGATCGTGCCTGCTCCCGCGTACGTGCAGGTGCTGCGGACCCCCGAGCAGATCCGGTCGATCAGGTCCTCGACGCCCGGGTGCAGCGGGTCCAGACGCATCCGGGAACTGGAGATGCCCTCCTCGAACAGGGCCTTGCGGGCCCGGTCGAAACCGCTGTCGGTCGCGGTGCGGGCGGCGACGGCCCGCTTGCTCGCCATCCCGAAGCTCTCCTTGTACGCGTTGCCGTCCTCGTCGAATCGCAGGTCGCCCGGCGACTCGTGGGTGCCTGCGAACCAGGACCCGATCATCACGTTCGACGCACCCGCCGCCAGTGCCAGCGCGACATCGCGGGGATGCCGCACGCCGCCGTCCGCCCACACGTGCGCGCCGAGTCGCCTTGCCGTGTCGGCGCATTCGGCGACCGCGGAGAACTGCGGGCGCCCGACACCGGTCATCATCCGGGTCGTGCACATCGCGCCGGGACCGACCCCGACCTTGACGATCGTCGCGCCCGCCGCGATCAGGTCCCTGGTCCCGGCGGCGGAGACCACGTTGCCCGCCGCCAACGGCACGCCGAGGCCCTGCGCGGCGACCGCGGACAGCGCCTCGAGCATCTTCTCCTGGTGCCCGTGCGCGGTGTCCATCACCAACAGATCGGCGCCAGCGTCGGCGAGGGCGCGGGCCTTCGCGGCGACGTCCCCGTTGATGCCGACCGCGGCCGCGACCCGCAGTCGCCCGTCCGCGTCGAGCGCGGGCGTGTAGATCCCCGCCCGGATCGCGCCGGTCCGGGTCAGCACCCCGGCGAGCCTGCCGTCCGCGTCGACGACAACCGCGAGCGGGTCGTGCCGGGACTCGAGCAGCTCGAACACCTCCCGCGCCGACGCGGACACCGGCGCCGTCGCGAAGTCGGAGACCAGGACCGCGCTGAGCCGGGTGAACCGGTCCACGTCCGCGCACGCCGCCTCGGTCACCACCCCGATCGGCCTGCGCTCCCCGTCGACGACCACCACCGCGCCGTGCGCCCGCTTCGGCAGCAGCGCCAGCGCATCGGACACCGACGCATCCGGGCCGAGCGTCACCGGGGTGTCCGCGACGAGATGCCTGCTCTTGACGAACGCCACCGTCTCCGCCACCGCGGACGCGGGCACGTCCTGCGGGATGACGACGAGCCCGCCGCGGCGGGCGACCGTCTCGGCCATCCGGCGGCCCGCGACCGCGGTCATGTTCGCGACCACGATCGGGATGGTGGTGCCGGAGCCGTCCCTGGATGCCAGGTCGACGTCGAACCGGGAGGTGACGTCGGTGCGGTTCGGCACCAGGAACACGTCGTCGTAGGTCAGGTCGTAGGGCGGGGTCTGCCCGTCGAGGAAGCGCACACCGGCGACGCTACAACCCGGCCCGGCCGCTGTCCGGGTACCGCGACGTCGCGTCCGGCGTGTTCGGCCCCCGCTGCGCCTGGGCGCGGGACAGCGCGACCGTCGCCACCACCATCACGGCCACCGCCGCGGCGACGACGACCCCACCCGCCGCATCGACCCGCAGCCGCTCGCCGAGCACCGCGAACCCGAGGAACGCGGCAACCAGCGGTTCCCCGATGGTGATCGCGGGCAGCGACGCCGCGAGCGACCCGGCCTGGAACGCCCGCTGCTGCAGGTAGAAGCCGGTGCCGCCCGCCGCAACCAGCGCCACCGGCTCCCACCCGGCGAGCGCCGCGACCGGTCCGTGCGCGAATCCCTCGATCGTCGGCTTCGTCAACGCGACCGCGACGCCGTACATGGCGCCGCACCCCGCACCGAGCAGCAGCGCGCGCGGCCCGTCCGCGATCGGTGCGCGCGCGAGCGCGAGCGCGGCGCCGCACCCGCCGACCACCACCGCCAGCGGCAGTGCCCAGCGCGCGGCGGGCGCGGTCGCCGCTCCCTCGGTCGGGTTCCCGACGGTCAGGAAGACGACCAGCGACAGCGCCAACGCGGTCGCCGTCACCCACGTCCGGGGCGTCATCCGGGTACCCGTGAAGCGGGCGGACAGCGGCAACGCGAACAGCAACGTGCTCACGATCAGCGGCTGCACCACCAGGACCGACCCGACGCCGAGCGCCGCCGCCTGGAACGCGTACCCGCCGACGTCGCCGCCGACGCCGATCCACCACCGCGGGGACCGGACCAGCTCACGCATCAGGGCGTCGCCGTCGCCGACTCCGGACGCCGCGGACTGCTGCGCGACGGACCCGACCGCGAACAGCAACGCCCCGGTCATGGCGAGGGCGACGGCGAGCCACGGCAGGTCGGTCACACAGGTCAGCTTCCCCGGTTCGGCTTCCGCTGTCCGCGCGAACGCCCGCCGCCTGCGCCGGGCGAGCGTCCGTCCCGCGACCGACCCCCCGCACGCCCGTCTCGCGACCGGCCGGGGGTGCGCCTGTCCCGGGACCCGGTCGTCTCGGACGGTGTCTGTGCCCGCGGCGGATCCTGACCGGCCAGCGGGACCCCGGACGGTTGCCGGGCACCGGTCAGCGCCGACAGTTGATCGCTGCCCGGACGCACCGGGATCCCGTCGACGGCGACGCCCGCGGCCGCCAGCACCGCCGCGACCGCGTCACGCTGATCCGGGGTGACCAGCGTCACCACCCGCCCCGACGCGCCCGCGCGCGCCGTGCGGCCGGCGCGGTGCAGGTAGTCCTTGGGGTCGGCGGGCGGGTCGACGTGCACCACCAGGGACACGTTGTCGACGTGGATGCCGCGCGCCGCCACGTCCGTTGCGACCAGGACCGGCACCGCGCCGCCGGCGAACGCGGCCAGCGCGTGCGCTCGGAACGCCTGCGACTTGCCGCCGTGCAGCGTGCCCGCGCGCACCCCGACCGAGGCCAACTGCGCCACCACCCGGTCCACCCCGTGTTGGGTGCGGGCGAAGAGCAGCGTCCGGCCTCGCCGGGCCGCGATCTCGGCGACCACCGCGGGTTTGTCCGCGTGCTCGACGATCAGCACGTGGTGATCGGAGACCGCGACCGGCGCCGCCGCCGCCGCGGTCGCATGCGTGACCGGGTCGTGCAGGTAGCGCTCGACCAGGGTGTCGACGTCGGCGTCGAGGGTCGCCGAGAACAGCAGTCGCTGCCCGGCGGCGGGAGTCCGGTCGAGGATCGTCGTCACCTGCGGGAGGAACCCGATCTCCGCGAGATGATCGGCCTCGTCGATCGCGGTGACGACCACGTCGTCGAGGACGAGCGCGTGCTGGTCGAGCAGATCCGCCAGCCGACCGGGGGTCGCGACCAGCAGGTCCACCCCGCGCGCGAGCCGCTGCGCCTGCGCCTTCGTCGGGACGCCGCCGGTGGCCGCCGCGATCCGCAGCCCCAACGCCAACGCGGACTCGTCGAGCGCCGATTCGATCTGCGTCGCCAGCTCCCTGGTCGGGGCGAGCACCAGGCCGCGCGGGCGTTTCGGCGCGCTGAAGGTGCCCTTGATTCGGAGCAGCATCGGCAGCCCAAACGCGAGGGTCTTGCCGGAGCCGGTCGGCCCGCGACCGAGCACGTCTCGGCCGGCGAGGATGTCGGGGATCACCGCCTCCTGGATCGGGAACGGCGCGGTGATCTGCTCGCGCCGCAGCGACTGCACCAGCGTCGCTGGTAACCCGAGGTCGGCGAACGTGGCCATGGGACTCCTTCTGCGCCGAGGGGGGATCGACGCAGGTCGAGGCTACCGCCGCCGCCGGTGTCGGCACCGTGTCGGTGGGTCGGTGCACCATGTTCTTCGAACACAATTTCGAGATTCGTGGTGGTGGGTGCGGTACCCGAGCGAAGGGGAAGTCAATGTGTGAGACCTGTGGCGGCACGTCGGAGGAGCGGATCCGGCTAGACATGCGGCGCACGATCGAGCGGTACGGGTGGGCGCTGCAGTACGTGGAGTCGACCGTCGACCGCAGCGGCGTGCATCCCGCCTACTGCTACACGGTCGGCCTGACCGGTCACGGGCTCCCGGAGCTGGTGATCACCGGGCGGGTGTCGGACCAGTCGGCGGTCGTGCTGAGTGAGCTCGGATCGGTGCTGCTCGACGGCAGCCGGCTCGGGCCCGGCGACGAGGTGACCGTCGGTGGGCTCGACGTCTGCCTGGTCGAGGTGCGGGAGTGCGAGTCCTGGCTGCTGCGTGCCGTCGAACACCACGGGCGGATCCGGGCGCTGCAGGTGGTGTGGGCGGACTGCCAGGGCCGGTATCCGTGGGAGGGGGCGCACGGCTCAACCGAATGGACCGGCGCCGTCGCCCACCTGCAGCCGCTGCTCGGGCCGCCGCCGGGCGGGATCGTGGTGCCGTCGTGACCGGCCGTCGGGCTCGCGGGAAGGGGTTCTCACCCGCCGACCAGGGGGCCGCCGCGGACGTCGAAGCGTTCGCGGACGGTGTCGAGGGTGCGGCGGTGGTGGGCGCGGTCGCGGTGGTTCGCCGCCGCGAATCGCGCCGTCCCGAGCAGCCGCCGATGGATCGGATACCAGCGGTCGAAGTCGAGACCACAGTCGCGAAACACCGTGGCGGGGAGGGCGTCCGCCAGCATTCCGAGGTTGTACATCGCCAACGCCATTGCCGTGTACGGAAACACGTGCTTGCCGCCGCCGGCGAACAGGCCGCCCACGTCGAGTTCGTAGAGGGGGACATCCCGGATCCGGCCCGCGAACATCAGATGCGCGAGGTAGTAGCCCATGAACGAGGGCAGGTGAAGGACGGCCGAACGGGGGTGCACGACCACCACGTTCCCGGTCGGCGAGACGTACGGCTCGTAGTCGCCGTCGACCTTGATGTAGCCGGTGCAGTTCACGATCCACGTGCCCGCCGTCATCGGCTTGGTCGCCCCGCTGCGGAAGACGGCGGTGGGTCCCCCGCCGCGATCGACGGCGTCAACGAAGTGGTCCATGACGACCTCGTGCACACCGGCGGTGATCGCCGACGTCTCCGCTTCCGATTGGACGCCGAGCAGGAAGTTGCTCGCCCCCGGGGTGGGGCCGGTGCCGTGCGTCGCGCGGTACCAGCGCGCGACGGCCGCCTCGTTGGTCCCGTCGAACCGCCTGGCTGCCTCGGCGGCCACGGCGTTCGGGAGCTGCCCTCGCCACCAGCGTCGGGAATTCCCGGGGAACGCGCGGTCCCGGCTGATGAAGAACGTGCCGGATCCCGCGACCAGGGTGACCTCCCGGCGCGGGTCCGCGGTGACGAGGGCGTGCGCGGTGTCCATCGCGGTCTTGCCCCCGCCGATCACCCACACCGGTGCGTCGCTCGCCCGAATCTCGCCCGCCCGCACGTCGCACTGGTCGGGGGACACCGACCGGACCCGCGAACTCGACGCGGGGAGGGGGTCGTTGGGCGCGATTCCGAGCCCATAGGCCTTGATCAGACGCTGTGCGTGCACGACCAGCCGCCGCCCGTCGGGCCGGTGGCACTGAATCCGGACGGTCCCGTTCGCCTCGGTGGCGGACTCGAACGACCAGCCGAAATACTCGTCGACGCGCAGGTCGCGGCCGATCACGTCCAGGCAGTGCCGGAAATGGTCGAGGACCTCGGTCTTGGTCGCGAGATGGGACGGGCGCCGGTCCAGACACCACTCGATGTTGCCCGCGGTGAACAGCCCGTGCGGTTGGTGCAATCGGACGTAGGGGTAGGTGTCCACCCACATGCCACCGGCCTGCCCGCGCCGGTCGATCAGGATGACCCGCGCGTCGTGGGACAGGTATCGGCTCGCCGCGAACAGGGCGTTCATCCCGGCGATGCCCGCGCCGACGATGCAGGCGTCGCACGTCTCCGGGGCGGGATCCGTGCCGGATGCGTCCGCGCCCGGGTGTGTGCTCGTCTGCGCCATGGCGACCCCCCGACGGTGTCAGGCCGTCCGCCACCGCTCCTCGATGACGGTCGTTGTCCAGCCTATTCGGCGCGGCAAGGACCGTTACCGGAGCGAACGTCGCCGCGCCGCGGCCGTCCCTTGGGTGTCGTATCGAGTCGACACCCAAGGGACGGGACGTCAGGCCTGGATCTCGCTGCGGTCACCGCTCCAGAGGGTGTGGAACTTGCCCGGGCGATCGGTGCGCTCGTAGGTGTGCGCGCCGAAGAAGTCGCGCTGTCCCTGCGTCAACGCGGCGGGCAGGCGCTCGGCGCGCAGGCCGTCGTAGTAGGACAGCGACGACGCGAACGCGGGCACCGGGATGCCGAGGGTCGTCGCGGTCACCACGACGCGCCGCCACGAGTCGATCGCGTTCTCGATCGCGTCCTTGAAGTACGGCTCCACGATCAGCGAGGTCAGCTCCGGGTTGGTGTCGTACGCCTCCTTGATCCGGTTCAGGAACCGGGCCCGGATGATGCAGCCGCCGCGCCAGATGGTCGCCATGTCGCCGGGGGTGAGATCCCAGCCGTACTCGTCGCTGCCCGCACGGATCTGGTCGAAGCCCTGCGCGTACGCGACGATCTTCGACGCGTACAGCGCGCGGCGGATGTCCTCGGTGAACTGTGCCGCGTCCGTTGGCTTGTCGCCGAGCACGCCCGACGCCAGTCCCCGTGCGGCCGCGCGCTGCGCACGCGAACCGGACAGGGCGCGCGCGAACACGGCCTCGGCGATCCCCGTCACCGGGACACCAAGGTCGAGCGCAGACTTGACCGTCCAGCGGCCGGTGCCCTTCTGCTCGGCGGCGTCGACGATGACGTCCACCAGCGCGGCACCGGTCGCCGCGTCCTTCTGTCGCAGCACCTCCGCGGTGATCTCCACCAGGTAGGACTCGAGGTCGCCGCCATTCCACTCGGTGAACACGTCGGCGATCCGCTCGGCGTCGAACCCGAGCGCGTCCCGGAACAGGTGGTAGGCCTCACCGATCAACTGCATGTCGGCGTACTCGATGCCGTTGTGCACCATCTTCACGAAGTGGCCTGCGCCGTCCGGGCCGATGTGAGTGCAGCACGGCGTGCCGTCCACCACCGCGGCGATCGACTCCAGCAGCGGACCCAGCGACTCGTACGACTCCTTCGGGCCGCCCGGCATGATCGACGGGCCGTTCAGCGCGCCCTCCTCGCCGCCCGAGATGCCCGCGCCGACGAAGTGCAGGCCCCGCTCGCGGAGCGCGGCCTCGCGCCGGATCGTGTCCGTGTACAGGGCGTTGCCGCCGTCGATGATGATGTCGCCGGGCTCCATCGCGGCCGCGAGCTCCTCGATCACCGCGTCCGTCGCCTCGCCGGCCTTGACCATGATCAGGACCCGCCGCGGGCGCTGCAGCGCGGCGACGAACTCGTCGACGGTCTCGGTCCGGACGAAGTCGCCCTCGCTACCGTGCTCGGCGATCAGGGCGTCCGTCTTGGCGACGCTGCGGTTGTGCAGCGCCACGGTGTGCCCGTGCCGGGCGAAGTTGCGGGCGATGTTCGAACCCATCACGGCGAGCCCGGTGACGCCGATCTGGGCCCGCGCGGCCTGGGAGGTGTTGTCGGTCATGTCCTACAGCTTTCCCTGCCCCCGGAACGAGCGACACTTCAGGGTCTCGAACTCTGGGACGGTGCCGGGAATGCGGCGACGCCGCCACCCGCGATGCGGGAGGCGGCGTCGATGGGATGCCGGGGACGGACGTCAGCGGTCGCGGTGCGGGCCGTCGAACCCGTCGTACGAGCGACGCTCGGTGCGGCTACGGAAGCCGCCCGCCGTCCCGCTGCGCTCACTCCGCTGCGGGCGGTCACCGTACGCGCGATCACCGCGGGAGCGGTCGCCGCCGCGGAAGCCACCGTCCCGCTGCGGGCGGTCGCCGTACGAGGAGCGGTCACCCGTGCGCTGGTAGCCGCCGTCGCGCTGGGGCCGGTCGCCGTAGGACCGGTCGCCCCGGTCGTTGCGCTGGGGCCGGTCGCCGTAGGAGGGTCGGTCGCCGGAGCGCTGGTAGCCGCCGTCGCGCTGGGGGCGGTCGCCGTAGGAGGGTCGGTCGCCGGAGCGCTGGTAGCCGCCGTCGCGCTGGGGGCGGTCGCCGCCGCGGAAGCCGCCGTCCCGCTGGGGGCGGTCGCCATACGGACGATCGTTGCGCTGCGGGCGGTCGCCGTAGGACCGATCGCCGCGGTCGGAGCGCTGGTAGCCGCCGTCCCGCTGGGGGCGGTCGGACCGGTAGCCATCGCGCTGGGGCCGGTCGCCGTAGGACCGGTCGCCGCGGTCGTTGCGCTGGGGGCGGTCGCCGTAGGACCGGTCGCCGCGGTCGTTGCGCTGCGGGCGGTCGCCGTAGGAGGGTCGGTCGCCGGAGCGCTGGTAGCCGCCGTCCCGCTGGGGGCGGTCGGACCGGTAGCCGTCGCGCTGCGGGCGGTCGCCGTAGGAGGGGCGGTCACCCGTGCGCTGGTAGCCGCCGTCGCGCTGGGGGCGGTCGCCGCGGTATCCCCGCTCGCCACCGTCGCGGCGCGGCCGGTCGACACCGTCGCGGCGCGGCCGGTCGAAGCCGTCGCGGCGCGGCCGGTCGCCGTACGACCGACCGTTCCCGCCGCGTTCGCCGCGCGGCTCCCGCACCGGCTCGCCGCTCGGAGTGCGCGCACCGGTGATGGTGGCGAGTTCCTCCGAGCCGGGGCCGACGTACACCTCGGTGGCGTCCACGCCCGCGGTGTCGGTCAGGCGGCGCACCATGCGGCGCTGGTTCGGCAGCACGATCGAGACGACGGTGCCCTTCTCGCCCGCGCGGGCGGTGCGGCCGGCCCGGTGCAGGTAGTCCTTGTGGTCGGCGGGCGGGTCCACGTGCACGACCAGGTCGATGCCGTCGACGTGGATGCCGCGGGCCGCGACATCGGTCGCGACGAGCACGGGCGTGCGGCCCGTCTTGAAGCGTTCGAGCACCCGGGTTCGCTGGTTCTGCGCCTTCCCGCCGTGCAGGGCCTCCGCCGCGACCCCGACCGCGCGCAGGCGTTCGGTGATGCCCTCGCAGCCGAGCTTGGTGCGCGCGAACATGATCGTCCGGCCGCCGTCGCGGGCGCCGATCTCGGCGAGTACGGCATCCTTCTGGCCGCGGTCGACGTTGAGCACGTAGTGCTCCATCGTGTCGACGCTGGCGCGCCCGTCCTCGGTTGCGTGCAGGGCGTGATCGGCGAGGAAGCGGCGGACCAGCGACTGCACCTCCCGGTCGAGGGTCGCGGAGAACAGCAGCCGCTGGCCGTCGGCGCGGGTCTGCTCGAGGATCGACCGGACCTCGGGGAGGAAGCCCATGTCGGCCATCTGGTCGGCCTCGTCGAGCGCGGTGATCTCGACCTCGTCCAGGACGCAGGTCTCCTGCCGCAGGTGGTCGCCGAGGCGGCCGGGGGTGGCGACGAGGATGTCGACGCCGCGCGCCAGCTGGTCGACCTGCTTGGTGAAGACCATGCCGCCGACCGCGGACCGGACCTTCAATCCGACCGTGCCCGCGTACGGGAGCAGCGAGTCGACGACCTGAACGGCGAGCTCACGGGTGGGCACGAGCACCAGGGCGCGGGGACGCTTCGGTGCGGGCCGGTCGTCGCGGCCCGCGAGCCGCGCCAGCATCGGCAGCCCGAACGCGAGGGTCTTACCGGACCCGGTCTGCGCCCGGCCGAGGACGTTGCGGCCCGCGATCGCGTCGGGGATGGACATCGCCTGGATCGGCGACGGGATGGTGATGCCGTCCTTGGCGAGGGCAGCGACCACCGGGCCGGGCAGGCCGATCTCGGCGAAGGTGGGCTGTTCGGCGGCAGCCGGGGCCTCGGGGTCGGCGGCACCCTGGTCATGGGCAGCAGGGATTTGGGCAGCGTCGGTCACGCGGATATACCTCTCCGGACGTCGGGCGCGTCGCGGAGAGCGGGCCGATACAGCAGCCGCGCAGAAGAGACGAGCCGGGCACGCGCGCCCCGGTGGTGGGGCAGTGGCGGTGCCGAAAATGTGGTCAACAATGAAATGGGCCGAGAACACGGCCGTCGTCCAGTGTACGGGACCGGATGCGGTGCCAGCACCGGCTGGCCCGTGACCCTCGACTCACTCGCGTCGCGGCGACCGGCGGGTTCCCCTCCGCGGTGTCAGCCGCGGAAGAGTCGATTGAGTTCGACCAGCCACGGGACGGCGACGGCGATCGTCGGGACCACGAGGATCGTGACCGCGGCGAGATAGGCGGCGACCACGATCGGGACGACGGCGCCGGTGTCGGCGAGCCGCCGGATGCGGGTGACGGTGTGCGGGCCGCCCGCGGCGAGGGCGCCTGCGGGGGCGCTCGACCCGGCGCAGGTGACCAGGGCGCGGGCCAGCGGCGTCGGGCCGGTGACCTTGACCGCGGAGTCGTCGGCGAGCATCTCGACGAGCAGTTGGACGGAGCCGAGCGCGGACTTGCTGCGCACCACCTTCGGGAACGCCTCGTGCACCGCGGTGAACGCCTCGATCACCAGATCGTGCCGGGATCGCAGGTGGGAACGCTCGTGCATGAGGATCGCGGTGACCTCGTCCCGGTCGAGGCTGTCGAGCGTCCCCGCGCTGACCACGACCCGGTGCCGGAGACCGGGCAGGCAGTAGGCGATCGGTTCGGCGGCGTCGAGGACCCGAAGGTTCGAGGTCCGGCTGCGATGCGGTTCGCCGCGGTCGAGCAGGTCGACGAGCATCCGGTGCCGGGAGCGGCGCCGCCGGGTCCGGACCGCGACCGCCGCGATCGAGAACATCAGCTTCGCACCGATGAGCACGGTGAGCGCGAACACCACGACGTACGCGGTCCACAGCGGGAGGCCGAGCGCGTCGATCTCCTCCAGGGGGGCGGTCGTTGGGCGGCCGTCGGCGCCCGGCACCAGCAGCTGTGATGCGATCGCCAGCCCGGAACTGAACGCGGAGAGGACGGCGGCGATCGCGATCGCCTGCCACAACACGAGCGCCGCGCCGGGAGCACGGAATGGCCAGGTCGCCCGCGCGAGCAGCGCGGGCACCGGGCCAGCGAGAAGCAGGGCCGTCACGGCGAAGGCCAGTGCGGTCGTGGGGTTCATGACCTACCCATCATGCACGAGGTGCGGCAGTCAACTGGCGCGATCGGTACCGGGGTCGACGCTGCGCAGGTGGCGCTTGCCCGCCTCGGACGACTCCAGTGCGGCGAGGGCCTCGCGCAGGGCTGCGGCCTCGTCGGCGCCGACCTTGCCGACGAAGTGCACCAGCGCGGCGACCCGGCCGTCGGACGCCTGGGCCTGGTCGAGGGCGTCGAACATCAGGCTCGCGACCAGCTCGTCGCGGCCCTGCACCGGGAGGTAGCGGTGTGCCCGATCGTCACGCTGCTGGATGACGAGGTTCTTCTTCGCCAGGCGCTGCAGCACGGTCATGACGGTGGTGTACGCGAGCTCACGGCGGGCCGCGAGGGCCTCGTGGACCTGACGCACCGTCTGGGGTTCGGAACTGGACCACAGGTGGTCCATCACTGCTCGCTCGAGCTCGCCAAGTCCTGCCATGGGGTCCATCGTACGTACCGTCCGACAGTCATGCGTACTACTCGCGGTAGTAGCCGTGTGGGGGTATTGATGGTGAGGCACGCGAGGGCGGTGGGGAACGCGGACAGCGGGAGGACGCGGATGGACTGGGTGTACGACCGGTCGCTGATCTCGGGGCCGCTGCCGTGGGGGGTGACGGTGTGCGCGGCCCTCGGCGCGCTGTGGCTGCTGGTGGGCCGCAGTCGCCCCACCCGCCGGTACCGACGCCGCATCCTTCCGATCTGCGTTGCCGCCGCGTGCGCGGCGACCCTGCTCGGGTGGGTGGTGATCGAACGGTGGTGGCGACCGTTCCCCGACCCCGTCGACCCCGCCGTGTACGGCTGGGTCGGGTGCGCGCTGCTGGCCATCATGCTCGCCGCGGCGCGGCTCGTCGCCGACCGCCGCGTCGCTTCCGCCGCCGCCTCGCTCGCCGCGGCGCTGGCGATCGTCGCCGCCGTCGCGGCGCAGGTCAACCTCGTGTTCGACGCCTACCCGACGGTGCGGGACGCGCTCGGTCTGCCCCCGGCCAACGCCATCGCGTTCGCCGACGTGCCACCGCCGGTGCCCGACCCGGTCTCCGGGATACCGCTCGACGCGCGCTGGGCGCCGCCGCCGGACCTGCCCGCGGGCGGGCGGGTCGTGACGGTCCCGGTTCCCGGCACCGTGTCCGGGTTCGCGGCGCGGGACGCGAAGATCTACCTGCCGCCCGCCTACTTCGCCGATCCGCGTCCGCTGCTCCCGGTGCTGGTGCTGCTGGCCGGGCAGCCCGGCAGCCCCGGTGACTGGTTCGCCGGCGGCGACCTCGCCCGGTCGATGGACGCCTATGCCGCCGGGCACGCCGGACTCGCCCCCGTCGTGGTCGTCGCCGACGGCACCGGATCCACCCTGGCGAACCCGCTGTGCCTCGACTCGCCGCTCGGGAACGTCGCCACCTACCTGGCCGTCGACGTGCCCGCCTGGGTGACCGCGAACCTGCAGGTGAATCCGGACCCCCGGGTGTGGGCGATCGGCGGGCTGTCCTACGGCGGCACCTGCGCGCTGCAGATGGCCACCAACCATCCCGACAAGTATCCGACGTTCCTCGACCTGTCCGGGCAACTCGAGCCGACGCTCGGCGACCGGCACCGCACCGTCGATGCCGCGTTCGGCGGGGACGCGGCCGCGTTCACCGCCGTCAACCCGATGGACCTGATGGCCGCCCGCAGCTACCCGGGCACCGCGGGCGTGTTCGTCGTCGGTCGCGACGACCACGACTACGCCCCCGGCGTGCACACCCTGTACGACACCGCCCGGAAGGCAGGCATGGACGTGACCCTGCTCGAACTGCCCGGCGGCCACAGCTTCGCGGTGTGGTCCGCCGGGCTGCGCGACAACGTGGACTGGCTGGCCCGGCGCATGGGGCTGACCGCGTGACCCCGGTGCGCGACATCCCCGTGATCGACGCCGCGCGCAGGCAGGCGACGCGGCTGACCGACCTCGCCCGCTCCGGCGTGTCCGGCGCCCCGGTGAGCGTCACGCTGCTGGTGCTGATGTGGGTGGTCGGCGCCGCGACCGGCGGGCAGACGGTCCGTCACCTGGCCACCGGGATCACCGCCCTCGAGCACGGCCGACTGTGGACGGTGCTGACCTCCGGTCTGGTGGCGCCCGGTCTCGCCGGACACCTGGCCGCCACCGCCGCGATCGTGCTGATCGCGGCGCCCATCGAACATCGGATGGGGTCGACCCGCTTCGCCGCCGCCGCGGCCGCCACCCAGATCCTCGGCACGCTGATCGCGCTCGGCGCGGCGGCGGCTGTCCGGGGCGTCGACGCGGGCTGGGGCTTCCGGCTGCACATCGGCACCGCGGTCGGGCCAACCCCGTGGATCGCCGGCGTCGCGATGGTGGCCAGCTCCTCGATGACGACGCTGTGGCGGCGCCGACTTCGGGTCGGGCTGCTGGCGCTGCTGATCACCCTCGCGTTGTTCGGCGGGCACCTGCTCGATCTGACTCGGCTGTCCGCTGCGGTCGTCGGGCTGCTGCTCGGCCCGCTCGTCGTCGGCCGCTCCGCCCGCGGCGGGCACCTCGCGGGCACCCGCAGGGAGGGACGCGTCCTGGTCGCGCTGATCGTCGCGGCCGGCGCGCTCGGCCCGGTGCTGGCGGCACTGTCCCCGCACGCCGTCGGACCCCTCGCGGTGCTCCGGGACCTGTTCCGGACGGTGGCGCCGACACCGGCCGAGCTACGGGAGCTGTGCCTGCAGAACCGTGCGGGCGAGGACTGCCGTCGCGGCCTGCTCGCGCTGCGGCTCGGTGGGGTCGGGCCGACGATCCTGAGCCTGATGCCCTCGCTGCTGCTGCTCGTGCTCGCCGACGGGTTGCGGCGCGGCCGCCGGTTCGCCTGGATCGCCGCCTGCATCGCCCAGCTGGCGCTCGTCGCGCTGGCCCTGGTGAACGTCGGGATCCGCTACATCGGGTTCGTGCCGGAGCAGTCGCTGTTCTACGGCCTCGACACCCCGACCGTGTACCGCACGATCGCGCCGTTTCTCACGCCGATTGCGGTCTTGCTCGTGCTGCTGGTCACCCGCCGGTTCTTCACCGTCGCCGCTCCGCGCGGTACGTACCGGCGGCTGTGGCTGCGCGTGACGGCCCTGACCGCCGCGCTCGCCGGGTGCTACCTGGCACTCGGGATGCTGGTGCGCGCCGGCTTCGACCGCGCTCCCACCCTCGGGTCGCTGCTCGCCGACTACCCGCAGCGCCTCGTCCCGCCGGTGTACCTGCAGTGGCTGGATCCGCGGTTCCTTCCGGACGACCCGGCCACCACCCTGCTCTACGAGTGGACGGGGGTGCTGTTCTGGGTCGGGGTGGGTGCCGCGGTCGCCGCGACCTTCCTCACCCCGTCCCGCGGCGAGCATCCGGACGACGTCGAACGCGCCCGTGCACTGCTCGAGGCCGGGACCGGGAGCCCGCTGTCGTGGATGACCACCTGGCGCGGCAACCGCTACTGGTTCGCGCCGGACGGGGCGGGCTACGTCGCCTACCGGGTGATCGGCGGGGTCGCGCTCACCACCGGCGATCCGGTTGGGCCGCGAACCTCGTTGCCCGGCTATGTCACCGGGTTCGCGGACTTCGCGACCGAGAATGGGTGGACACCCTGCTTCTACTCGGTCACGGCGGAGCTGCGAGCCGTCACCGACAGCCTCGGGTGGGCAGGCATCCAGGTCGCCGAGGAGACCGTCCTGCACCTCGACACCCTCGAATTCACCGGGAAGAAGTTCCAGGACGTCCGCACCGCCCTCAACCGGGCGACCCGCGCGGGGGTGCACGCCGAATGGATGAGCTTTCCCGACGCGCCACTGGCGCTCACCGATCAGGTCACCGCCATCTCCGAGGAATGGGTCGCTGACAAGGGCATGCCGGAGATGGGATTCACCCTCGGGGGCCTCGACGAGATCGACGACCGGCGGGTCCGCTGCCTGATTGCCGTCGACGAGGACCGGACCGTCCACGGGGTCACCTCGTGGATGCCGGTCCACCGCGACGGCCGCGTCGTCGGCTGGACGCTTGACTTCATGCGCAGGCGCACCGACGGGTTCCGGCCTGCGATGGAGTTTCTGATCGCGTCCGCCGCGCTATCCCTGAAGGAGGAGGGCGCCGAGTTCGTCAGCCTGTCCGGCGCCCCGCTGGCGACGGTGTCCGGTGCCGGGACGACCGACGCCGCGGACACCGAGGAGGCGCGGGAGCGGGGCGCGTTCGCCGCGGTCACGGACGGTGCGCTCGATCTGCTCGGCCGCACCCTGGAGCCGGTGTACGGGTTTCGGTCCCTGCTGGCGTTCAAGGCGAAGTTCCGGCCCGAGTACGTCCCGATGTACGTGACGTTCGCGGACCCCGCCGCCCTGCCCGCGATCGGCAACGCCGTCGGCCGCGCCTACCTGCCGGCCGTGTCGGTTGGGCAGGGCCTGCGCCTGGTCCGCACGATGCTGCGGATCCGTTGAGGGTCCGGCCCGGTCAGCCCGCGGCGGCCGGGTCCGGTCCGCCCGCGGTCCCGTACACGTGTCGGGCGCCGACCGGGACGATCAGCGGCCGGTCCGAGACGGGGTCGTCGATCACCCTGGCCTCGAGACCGAAGACCTCGAGCAGCAGGTCGGGGGTGATGATCTCGCCGGGGGCGCCGGCGGCGACAACCGACCCCTTCGTCATCACGACCAGGCGGTCGCTGTACCGGATCGCGAGGTTGAGGTCGTGCAGGACCATCACGACGGTGCGACCGAGCTCGGAGTGCAGCCGGTCGACGAGGTCGAGCACCTCCACCGAGTGCGCCAGATCGAGGTAGGTCGTCGGCTCGTCGAGGAGCAGGATGTCGGTGCCCTGCGCCAACGCCATCGAGATCCACGCCCGCTGCCGCTGACCGCCGGACAGTTCATCGATGGCGCGGTCCGCGAGGTCGGACACCCCCGTCAACGCCAGCGACTTCGCGACCTCCCCCTCGTCGTCGGAGGACCATTGGCGCAGCCACGACTGGTGCGGGTGGCGGCCACGGGAGACGAGGTCGGCGACGGTGAGCCCCTCGGGCGCGACGGGCGCCTGCGGCAGCAACCCGAGCGTGCGGGCGACGTCCTTGGTGCGCATCGACGAGATCGCCTTGCCGTCGAGCAGCACCCGCCCCGACTTCGGCTTGAGCAGCCGGCCCAGGGTGCGCAGCAGGGTGGACTTCCCGCAGCCGTTGGGGCCGATGATCGTGGTGACCAGACCGGTGGGGATGTCGAGGTCGAGGCCGTCGATGATGACGCGGTCGCCGTAGCCGACGACGAGGTTTTCGGCGGCGAGCCGCCCGTGGTTGTCGGCGGCGGGCCGCCCGTTGGCGTCGGCGGCGGGCCGCCCGTTGGCCTCCGTGGCGAGCCGCCGAGGGTTGTCCGTGGCTGGTGCGTCGGCGCTCATGCGGACACCTTCCGATTGTTGCGGATGAGCAGGTAGATCAGGAACGGACCGCCGAGCGCGGAGGTGACGATGCCGACGGGGAGTTCGACCGGGAGCACGGTGCGACCGATGATGTCGCCGCCGAGGACGAGCACCGCGCCGAGGAGCCCGGACGCGATGATCGGGGGACCGGGCGTGCGGAGTAGGCGCATCGCCAGCTGGGGGGCGGCGAGTGCGACGAAGCCGATCGGTCCGACCGCGGCGGTGGAGATGGCGGCGAGGGCGACCGCGGCGATCAGCAGGACCCCCTGCCCGCTTTGCAGGCGGACACCGAGGGCGCGGGCGGTGTCGTCGCCGAGCCGGAGCGCACCGAGGGTGAACGAGGACGCGATCGCCGCGGTGCCGACGATGGCGACGCCGATCGCGACGGGCCACACCTGCGCCCAGTCGCTGCCGTTGAGTGAGCCGTTGAGCCAGACCTGGGCGCGGGCGACGTCGTTGATGTCCGCGGAGATGAGCAGCCATTGGATCAGTGCGACGAGCATCGCGTTGGTGCCGATGCCGATCAGCACGATCCGGTAGCCCTGCACGCCGCCGCGCCAGGCGAGCAGGGAGATGGCGACCGCGGTGGCGAGTCCGCCGGCCAGTGCGGCGAGGGGCAGGCCGAGGGTGGCGAGCAGGCCGACGAAGCTGCCGCCGCCGCCGACGACGATCAGGGTGACGGCGGCGGCGCTGGCTCCGGCGGTGATGCCGAGCATGTCGGGGCTGGCGAGGGGGTTGCGGAGGATGGACTGGGTGATCGCGCCCGCGATGCCGAGGGCGATGCCGGTGAGCAGGGCGGTGAGCCCCCGCGGCAGCCGCAGGTCCATCACGATGAAGCGTTCGACCTTCGACCCGCCGCCGAACAGGATCTCCGCGACGGTGGGGATCGGGACGGAGAACTCGCCGCGGCCGATGTTGATGCACAGCAACAGGAACACGGCAAGCAGCAGCGCGACCGTGATCGCGACCATCGTGGTGCGGCGGACCAGGGAGACCCCGCCGACCCGGAAGCCGGGGCGGCCGGGGACGGTGGTGGGGGTCGGGGTGGTGCGGGTGTCGGGGACGGTCGCCCGGTCGGTGAGGCTCACAGGGACACCAGCTTCCTGCGCCGGACGAGCGCGATGAAGAACGGCGCACCGAACATCGCCAGCACGATGCCGACCTGCAGTTCGCCGGGCCGGACGACGACTCGGCCGATCACGTCGGCGAGCAGGATCATGATCGCGCCGAGCAGCCCGGCGTAGGGGACGAGCCAGCGGTAGTCGGGTCCGGTGATGAAGCGGGCGACGTGGGGGACGACCAGCCCGATGAACGCGATCGGACCGCACGCGGCGGTCGCGGCGCCGGTGAGGAGGGTGATCGCGATGATGCCGATCGCCCGGCTGCGGGCGACGTTGGTGCCGAGCCCGCGGGCGACGTCGTCGCCGAGGCTGAGGACGTTGAGTCCCGGTGTGCCCGCGAGTGCGATCAGCACGCCGATCACCAGGAACGGCAGCACCTGCCACAGCACCTCGGTGCCGCGGCCCGCGACCGAGCCGACGACCCAGAATCGGTAGCCGTCGAGGCTGGTCTGGTCGAGCAGGATGACGGTGTGCGTCATCGCCTGCAGGAACATCGCGACGGCGGCGCCCGCGAGGGCGAGGTTGAGGGGGCTGGCCCGGTTGCCGCCGATCGACGCGATGCCGAACACGACCAGGCTGGCGGTGAGCGAGCCGGCGAACGCGAACCACAGGTACTGGCTGGGGGTGGACAGGCCGAGCAGGTAGATCGACAGCACCACGAACAGGGCGGCGCCCGCATTGAGACCGAGCAGGCCCGCGTCGGCGAGCGGGTTGCGAGTATGGCCCTGGATCAGGGCGCCCGCGACGCCGAGCGCGATCCCGACGGCGACGGCGAGCGCGGTGCGCGGCACCCGGAGGGTGCGGACGACGAGGTCGGTGTCGGTTCCGGTGGCCTGGAACAGGGCGTGGAAGATCTCGCCGAAGTCCATCGGTCGCGCACCGACCGCGATGCTCGCGACGACGGTCGCGAGGAGCAGGGCCACGAGCGCGGCGAGCCCGAGCAGGCGGCGTCGACGGATCGCGACGAGGGAGTTGTCGGCGCGGATCGGGACGAAGCCCTCGTCGAGTGCGGTGGCGCGGCGGACCACCTCGACCCCGGAGCGGGGGAGCAGCGCGCGGCGGGCGCCGAGCGCTCGGCCGGTGGCGGCGTCCCTGGCGATCAGGTCGAACCACGACTTGCCGACGCCAGCGCCGGTGCTGCCCTCTCGGGTGCCGCGGTTCCACACGAGCAGCCCGACGGCGACGGCGACGGCGACGCCGCCGAACACCAGGCGGTCCATCTGGCCGCCGCCGTTGCCGTCCCGCAGTGAATCGACGATGAACCATCCGATGAGCAGCGGCAGGGCGACGACGCCGAGGTCGACGGCGGTGGCCAGTGCGCGTCGACCGCGCGGGGCGGGGCCGCGGGGGACCTCCCGGATCGCGTAGTCCACGTCTCCGGGGATGGTGGTCACGGCATGCTCCTGGTCGACGGAAGTCGGATCGGCCTTCAGGTTACGTAACCCTATCCAAACCAGGCACCCCGGCTCCCGCCCGGCGATCGACTTGTGGTTAGGCTAACCTACGTTCGATCGTGCTCGATGACGAAGGAGTGAGCAGTGCCGACCACCCTCTTGCTCGACCCGACCCCCGCCGCCGTTGCCCCGCGCGGCACCGCCGCGGTCTCCGCCGCCCTCGTCGAGTCGTGTACCCGGTTGCGGGCGCTGCACCCCGAGTACCCGCGGGTGTACGCCGTCGCGCAGATGGTCGAGCAGCCCAAGCGCCGCTGGTGGGCCGTCGACGAGGGCATCCGCGGCGACCGCCTGGACCGGATGCTCACCCGCGCGCTCGAGGACATCCCGGACCGCGACGCCGCGGGCATCTCTGTCGCATCCGCCCTGATCCACTCCGTCGTCGGCCGGGTCGCCGCACTGGTCGTCATGGAGGGCCGCGCCTGGGACGCCGGCCTCGACAACCTGTCGATCCACATGGACAGCGACGGCTGCATCGACTGGGCGGGCGTCTGGGATCCCGCCCTGCGGGTGCTGCCCGGCGACCGGTGGGACGGAACGCCGGGCGCGGTGACCCTGCCGTGCGAACGCGCCCTCGCGATGTGGACCGCCTGCCGCTGCCGCACCGCGCTGACCGCCATCTTCGACGCCCTCGACCGGCTCGTGCCGCTGGATCGCACGCTGCTCTGGGCGCTGGTCGGCGAGGCGGTGCTCGGGGCCGCGACCATGGTTCCGCTGCGCGGCGACCTCGCCCCGTCGGTTGCCGACCGGCGCGGGCAGGCGCTGCTCGACGCATTCGAGACCGCGGGCCTCCCGGTGCGTTCCCGGGCGGGACGCCCCCTCTGCCGACGCGCGCACACCGACGCCCTTGCCAGTTAGGGAAGCCTTGCCTATAGTTGCGTGTGGGTGATGAACCACCGGACCGTGCCGGAGTCCTGAGGGCTGCAGTGACTCCCGGTCCCTTCCACGGCGGGCCCCGTACCGACTACCGGTACGGGGCCCGCTTGTCAGTTTCAGGAGTCGAGTGCACAGCTGTCAGAAGTGCTGTGCACGGCCACCTGTCATCCCCGGCGCTGACGCGAGCGTCTCGTTCGGCGCGTGCGAGGGTGATGTTGTTGTAGAGCGCTGACCTCTTCAACCCCGTGTTCCTGCAGAGTGTCTCGATCTTGAACTGTCGAGTCTCGTACATCTGGAGCAGGTAGGCCCGCTCTTCGGGTGAGCTTGTGCGTGCGGCCCTTCATTTTGCCGGCAGCAGTAGCGGCGGCGATGGCGTCACGGGTGCGGGCACGGATCAGGTCGGACTCGAACTCGGCCATCAACCCCAACATCCCGACCCTGAAGGAGGTCCCCACGCCGCCGTGGGGACCTCCTTCAGGGATTCAGAGCGTTCCGCGTCGTGGTTGCGTTAGCTCGCCGATGTTCCGGGATACGAACCGGCTAGGAACGCAAAAAACAGGAAGTCGAGCAGCGGGCCGACTACGACGGCGCCCAGGAGGACAGACCAAGCAAGCGCTCGGAGCTTCGGCACACGACGGAGCAGCAAGTAGGTCACGATCGCCCCTGTGGCAGCCGGGAGGATGAAGAGCTCGACCACATGCAATGGCGTTTCCAAGCCGATTGTGGCGGTTGTGACCGCCCAAAACAGCCACATCGCAACTCCACACAGCAATCCGGTCGCGACATACACACCCGTCAGAAGGAGCTGCCGCGGGTACCGATGCGGGCCTGTCGAGGGTGGGGTCATGGGACCTGATCCTTGCTCGGCCCCTGGTCGCTGTAAAGCGATACCCCGAGCACCCCACGAGTGGGGGTGTCTCGAATCCGCCTGGCGCCGACAGTGAGGATGAGCCAGCGTTCGAGTTCGGTCAATGTCAGCGCCGCTGTGGCCTGCGGGTCGTAGGCGCCGCGTTCGACCGGGTTCGAGAACGTGGAGCCCGGCAGCTCGTGGACCATCGACATGGCCGTGCCGATGACCCGCTCGATGATCCCGCAGTAGTGCGGCGCCCGGAGGCCGATATTCCAGCTCGATGCCGTGCTGTTCGCAGCCACGCTTGAGGGCATCGCTCTTGAACTCGGAGGCGTTGTCCAGGTACAGATGCCGCGGTTTGCCGCTCATCGGCCATGCGACCCGGCTGGCCAACCCCAGGGCGTCGAGCCGGACACGTTTGCCGCAGCAGACGTGCGCCAGACACAGCCCCACCGACACCGCGGACGGCGCCTCCAGCGTGATCACCATCCCGACCAGGCACCGACTGTGCATGTCGATCGCGACGGTCAGATGGGGCCGGCCGATCGGCTGCCGGTCGCGCTCTCGACGACCATCAGATCGACCACCGTGTGGTCGATCTGGACCCGTTCGAGGAACTCGTCCACGACCGGGGGTGCGCCACCGGCGGCCTGCACGGCGCGCGCCGCATCGGACCGTGCTGGCTGCGCGCCACCTGCCCCGGATGCAGTGCCGCGATGCGGGCGGCGACCGTGTTGCGCGCTGGCACTCGAACGCCTTGAAGTCGGCACGCCCTGATGATTTGCCGGTACACCACCGCCAAACTGGGTTTCTGCCTCTTCAGGTACGACTTCCGCACCAGCTCTGCGATCAGGTCCTCGACCTCCCCGGAAACCTGCGTCGGCCACGGCCGCCCTCCGACGTGCTTGACTGCAGGAATCGGACTCGTCGCGACGAGCGCGGCGCAGGGACCCAGGGAGTGCACATGAGTGAACCGACCACCGCGCAGGCCGCCTCGACGTTCACGATGGCGGACGCGCTCGACGGACGTAGCCTCGCCGAGGCGGCCACCTTCCTCAACCGGGGATTCGCCGAGTCGATCGGCCTCGAGTTCACCGAGGTCAGCGCCGACCGGGTGAACGCGCACTGGGAGGTCGGCCCGCACCTGTTCCAGCCGGCGGGCATCGTCAACGGCGGCGTCCACTGCACCGTCATCGAGACCCTCGCCAGCATCGGCGGCAGCGTCTGGTTCGGCGACCGCGGGCACGTCGTCGGCGTGAACAACAACACCGACTTCCTCCGCGCCACCCGCAGCGGCATCCTCACCGCCACCGCGACGCCGATCCATCGGGGACGCACCCAGCAGCTGTGGCAGGTACAGATCGTGGACGCCGCGGATCGGCTCGTTGCGCGCGGGCAGGTGCGGTTGGCGAACGTCGAGGACACCGCCCGGCTCGGCGACAGCTAGCCCGCCTCGCGTTCCTCTCCGGTTGCCACCGCCGCCGGATCTCCCATCAGGCCCGCGGCGAGGTTCCGCTCGTGGTTCTGGACGTGCTCGATCGCCAGCCGCGCGAACACCTGCTGTTCGGTGGACGCCATCTGCGCGCGCCCCCGCCCGAGGAACGACACCATCCACGACAGCACCGTGGAGAACTTGCTGCGGAACCCGATCAGGTACATCAGGTGGACGACCAGCCACGCGATCCAGCCGATGAAGCCGGTGATCTCGAGCTTGCCGATCTTCGCCACCGCGCTGAACCGGGAGATCGTCGCCATCGATCCCTTGTCGAAGTACTTGAATGGGCGCCGCGCACCCTCGGGCTCCCCGGCGACCGTGCCCCGGATCTGCCTCGCCGCGTGCTTGCCGCCCTGCATCGCGACCTGGGCGAGGCCGGGCAGGTTGTCGAGCGCCATCATGTCGCCGATGACGTAGACGTTCGGGTGCCCGGGCAGTGACAGGTCCGGGTTGACATGGACGCGTCCGGCCCGGTCGATCTCGGCGCCGGACTGCTCGGCGAGCTGCTTGCCGAGCGGGCTGGCCTGCACCCCGGCCGACCACACCTTGCACTGCGCGTCGACCCGGCGTTCGGTGCCGTCCTTGTCCCGGACGACCAGGCCGCCCGCGTCGACGTCGACGACCATCGCGTTCGGCTGAATCTCGACGCCCAGCTTCTCGAGCCGGGCCGCCGCGTTGGCGCTGAGCTTGCCGCCGTAGACGGGCAGCACCACCGGGGCGCCGTCGAGGAGGATCACCCGTGCGTCGCGCGGATCGATCTTGCGGAACGCGCCCTTGAGGGTCCGGTGTGCCATCTCGGCGATCTGACCGGCCAGTTCCACCCCGGTCGGTCCTGCGCCGACCACCACGAAGGTCAGCAGGCGTGCGCGCTCCTCGGGATCGTCGGACAGCTCGGCCTCCTCGAACGCGCCGAGGATGCGCCCGCGCAGCTCCAGCGCGTCGTCGATGGTCTTCATGCCGGGGGCGAACCGGGCGAAGCCGTCGTTGCCGAAGTACGACTGGCCTGCGCCCGCGGCAACGATCAGGCTGTCGAACTCGCTGACCGTCGTGCGGTCGAGCAGCCGGGACGAGACGGTGCCCGCGTCCAGGTCGATCGTCTCCACGTCGCCGAGCAGCACCTCCACGTTGCGCTGCTTGCGCAGCACCAGCCGGGTTGCCGGGGCGATGTCGCCGACCGAGAGGATGCCGGTCGCCACCTGGTACAGCAGCGGCTGGAACAGGTGATGGGTGGTGCGGGCGATTAGGGTGATGTCGACGTCGTCCCGTTTGAGTGCCTGGGTGGCGAACAGCCCGCCGAATCCCGAGCCGATGACCACCACCCGGTGCCGGGGAGACCCCACCGTCTTGACGCTCATGTCCACACTCCTCGCGCAGATGTCGACGACGGTGCTCACGCTAGTACCGGACGGCGAACATGGCCGGACGAGCAGATTCCTCGACGGCGTGTCGTGGGGATCGACAAGATGATCCGAATCTCACACCGGGGGAAT
Source organism: Rhodococcus sp. NPDC058532 (assembly GCF_042719255.1). NCBI lineage: Bacteria > Bacillati > Actinomycetota > Actinomycetes > Mycobacteriales > Nocardiaceae > Rhodococcus > Rhodococcus sp. NPDC058532. Next base: position 206,776 of record NZ_JBHXNU010000005.1, on the reverse strand, counting down.
ATCACGTCGGCCGGGTTAGGGCTGTGAGGAGAAGTTGTGCTTACCTTTACATGAATATCCGTGTCTTCTGTGCGGAAATGTGGTTGTCGACAGCGTGGTCGCCGGCCGGTGCGGAAGTGGGTTGCCGACAGCGTGGTCGCCGACCGGGTGCGGACATGTGATCCAAACCGAACAGTGAGGAGGACTGTCTGTGAGTGGGCAGGTCCGTGAGCGTGTCGACCAGTACTTTGAGCAGGTCGTGCGCCGCAACGCAGGCGAGCCGGAGTTCCATCAGGCCGTCGCCGAGGTCTTCGAGTCGCTCACCGTTGTGCTCGAACGGCACCCCAACTACGCCGACGGCGCGCTGATCGAGCGCCTCTGCGAGCCCGAGCGGCAGATCATTTTCCGTGTGCCGTGGCAGGACGACAACGGCCAGGTGCACGTCAACCGCGGTTTCCGGGTGCAGTACAACAGCGCCCTCGGCCCCTACAAGGGCGGCCTGCGCTTCCACCCGAGCGTCAACCTCGGCATCGTGAAGTTCCTCGGCTTCGAGCAGATCTTCAAGAACTCCCTCACCGGTCTGCCCATCGGCGGCGGCAAGGGCGGCTCCGACTTCGACCCCAAGGGCCGGTCCGAGGGCGAGATCATGCGCTTCTGCCAGTCGTTCATGACGGAGCTGCAGCGGCACATCGGCGAGTACACCGACGTCCCCGCCGGTGACATCGGCGTCGGCGGCCGCGAGATCGGCTACCTGTTCGGCCAGTACAAGCGGCTCAACAACTCCTACGAGTCCGGTGTGCTCACCGGCAAGGGGCTGACCTGGGGCGGCTCGATGGTCCGCAAGGAGGCCACCGGCTACGGCTGCGCCTACTTCGTCGCCGAGATGCTCAAGACCGCGGGCACCAGCCTCGAGGGCCGCCGCGTCGTGGTCTCCGGATCCGGCAACGTCGCGATCTACGCGATCGAGAAGGTGCACCAGCTCGGCGGCACCGCCGTCGCCTGCTCCGACTCGTCCGGCTACATCGTCGACGACAACGGCATCGACCTCGAGCTGCTCAAGGAGATCAAGGAGGTCCGGCGCGGCCGGATCAGCGAGTACGCCGGCGCCCGCCCCGGCGCCCGGTTCGTCGCCGACGGCAACATCTGGGACGTCCCGTGTGACGTGGCGATGCCCTGCGCCACCCAGAACGAGCTCGACGAAGCCGCCGCGAAGACCCTGGTCGCCAACGGCGTCAAGGTTGTCGCCGAGGGCGCCAACATGCCCACCACCCCGCAGGGCATCGCCCTGTTCCGGGACGCGGGCGTCGCCTTCGCCCCGGGCAAGGCCGCCAACGCCGGTGGCGTCGCCACCTCGGCGCTGGAGATGCAGCAGAACGCCTCCCGCGACTCCTGGAGCTTCGAGTACACCGACGAGCGGCTGTCGATGATCATGCGCGACATCCACGACCGGTGTGTCACCACCGCCACCGAGTACGGCAAGCCCGGGGACTACGTCCTCGGCGCCAACATCGCCGGCTTCGTCAAGGTCGCCGACGCGATGTTCGCCATGGGCGTCATCTAGACCGTCGCACCACACGCCGAAGGCGCCGGGCATCTGCCCGGCGCCTTCGGTGTCCGTCAGGGTGTCCATCACGGTCAAAATGCGCTTTACCTGCCCGAATAGGGCAGACGCGAGGCCGTTGGCCCTCTATTCTAGTGGGTGTTCCTGACGGCCTACGAACCGTTCGGGCCGTCTCCCGCCATCGGTGTCCGCGCAGGGCACCGAGATCTCGGAGAAGGAGCCCCACCATGAAACTCACGAAGGCCACGGTGCTGTCCGTGGCCCTGGTTGCGGCGATGGGTGTCGGCGCTGGCAACTCCTATGCCAGCGAGGTCCCGACGCAGGGTGCCGCCGACGTCGGCTACGAGACCTCGGTACTGCCCGACGGTCGCTCGATCGCGACGGTTCTCGACTCCGGAGCCTTCCGGCTCGCGGCAGGCGGAACGGCCGTCGACGTCGTCAACGACGCGGGCACCCCGCTCACCAGCGTCCCACTCGCCTACGGCATGGGCGATGCCCGCGTGCCGATCGCGGCGAGCATCGGCCAGGGCGGCCGCGAGCTCACCCTCACCCCACAGCTGCCCCCGGTCAGCGTCCAACCCGCCTACAGCCAGACGGCCTACCAGAACATGGTCACCGAGTGGGAGAAGGGCTGGCTCAACGGCGGGCAGTTGCAGGCCAATACCGGTCTCGCGATCGGCCTCGTCGTCGGCTGCGTGCTGTTCCTGTTCGTCGGCTGCCCCCTCGGCGCCGCGATCGGCGGCACGGTCGGTGCGGTCACCGGCGTCATCAACGCCAACCCGGACTTCCAGCCCGCGATGTTCGAGTTCCTCAACTCGCTGCCCTGATCAGGCCCCCGGGCCACCCCTCCCGGCCCGCCGACTCACGAGGTCGTACGCCGGGTTGAGGGCGGCGGCGCCGCGCACCTCGGTGCCCGCACCCGACGTGTACCGCTGGGTCGTGGTCATGGATTCGTGCCCGAGCATCCTCATCAGGGTGTAGACGCTCACGTTCTGGTCCGCCATGGCGGTGGCGAAGGTGTGCCGGAGCTGGTGCACCAGGGCGCCCTTCGCGCGATCGCCGTTGATGCCCGCTCGGCGGTACGCCCGCTCCACGCGGTACTGGAGCGTGCCCCGCGTGATCCGGGTGCCGTCCCGGCCGACGAACATCGGGTCCGTTGCGGCGAACCGCTCCCACGGGCCGACATCCGCACGCCTGCGCGCGGTGCCGGGGAAGCGGGTGGCGCGGCTGTCCAGGTAGTCGCCGAGCACGTCGACGACCACCGGCTCGACCGTGACCACCCGCTGCTTGTTGCCCTTGCCGTGGACGTGGATGACCTTTCCCCGGTCCGCCGCGTCCCGCAGATCTCCGAGGTCGATGGCGATCAGCTCGGCGGACCGCAGGCCCGTCAGCAGCCCGGTCAGGATCAGCGCCAGGTCACGCTCGGGCCATGCCCGGGTGCCCTCGTCGGGTGCCTGCAGTGTGGTGACGAGCCGCTCGACGGCGTCCGCGTGGAAGGCCTTCGGCACCGTCTTCGGCGCCCGGGGGCGCAGCACCGACGACATCGGGTTGGCGACGATCACGTCGGCGGCGAAGAGGAAGTCGCACAGCATGTTCCAGGTCGACCAGCAGCGCCGGATCGACGCGGGCTGGCGACTGTCGGCGTAGTCGGCGAAGGCGACCCGCATCGCCGCCTTGTCGATGACGGCGGGCGTGAGTCGCTCGGGCGGGACGCCGCGACCCGTGGCGAGGGAGTCGGCAACCGTCCGGAAGTCCTGCCGATAGGCCCGCAGGGTGTTGGGCGACGGCTTGGCCGTGCTGCGGTAGACGAGGAACTCCTCGAACCAGTCGTGCAGAGATTCGGGCATGTGTTCGATTGTGCCGGATGGGGCGGTAGGGTGACGAGGGGCGGTTCACTACGGGTGGTGCGGCGAACGCCGTCGGGTTGTTCGGGCCTGCGGACTGGCCGCACGACCCCGATCCGGTGCCGCTCGCGGAAGCGGCACTGCGCAACGGATTCTCGGTGCCGTCGCGCCCGCGCCGTGTCCGGATCGTGCCGCCGCCGATCTGACCCTGTTGACGGACGTCAACAGTACGATCGTCGAATGGATCAGGGCCCACACCGGTTTCGCTACTCGTTTGTCACCGGGGTGATCGCGCCGCACGTCGAGGACCGGGTGCGGGACGGGCTGGGCGCCGGCATCGACGATCATGGGCAGTTGCAGGTCGTTACCGCGACGGGGGAGGGGACCCGCGGGTACGCCGCAGGCATCGACCTCGTCGTCCGGCTCAGCGAGCTGGGGGTCGACGTCGAACGCACCCAGCCGGATCTCGTGGACCGCAGGCTGATCGCGCGGCGCGCCGGCTGTACCCGGCAGGCCGTCGCGCTGTGGGTGAACGGGCAACGCCACCAGGGCGATCCGTTCCCGCTGCCGTTCAACCTCACCCTCGGGCAGACGTGGCTCTGGGGTGAGGTGCAGGCATGGCTAGCCCGGCGGGGGATCGCCGTCGACGACACGATCGCGATCCCCACGATGCGGGACCACATGCGTGTCGACTCGCACATCGCGCACCGTCGAGCCGAGTACCGGGCGCTCTCGGCCCGCGCAAGGGCGCTCTGACCTGCGGTGACGACGAATGACGCGGCCGACTCCCCGGCAATAATGTCATAACGCAGCTTATCGGCAATCGGGTCGGTTCCGGTAGAACCTTCCGCCTCGCGTTCCCACCCCACCCTGACGGGTGGGGTGGGCCCAGTGACCCGACCTGTCGCTGACGAGCTGCAGGCGAGGTTCCTTGAGGTCGAGGCGCCGCTGCGCGGCGGTAAGGGTCTGCGAGCGGTGCACGCCGCGTGAGCGGGCACCGATCAGTGCGTCGCGTTCGGCCGCGAGGGTTGCGAGCCGAAGGCGCACGTACTGCTCGCGGCGTCGGTCGTGGTCGGGATCGGGGGAGTAGTCGAACGGCACCACGAACGAGGTGGCGGTGTTCAGGGCCGTGTCGTTGATTCACCCCGCGGACCCGGACGTTGACGACGGCGGAGCTGGTCAACCGGTCAGGTCGGCCGGTGTCCAGGCGGGCCAGGCGGTGTCGCCGACCGGGTCGCCGTCGACGTAGCGGGCCACGATCCGGGTGAGGTCGGGGGCGGAGTTGTCGTACACGGTGGCGTGATCGGCGCGGCCGATGGCGTCGGCGACCAGCGGCCACAGTCGAGCGAAGCGTTCCCGGATCTTGTCCTCGGGAACCCGGTGGCCACCCTCGATGACCCGCTCGGCGACGCGGGCGACGGACAGGTCGACCGGGACGAGGACCACGTGCAGGGCAAGCACGTACCCGCCGCGGTGGGCCCGGTCGATCAGGTCCAGTTTCGACGGGTGCGAGAACACGGTCTCGGCGATGAACGACTCGCCCTGATCGATCAGTGTGTCCCGGATGGTCGCGGCAATCCGGGCGGCCTCGTACGAATGCTCCTCGGGGCTATCGGGCCACCGCTGTTTCGCGATGACGTCGGCGTTGACGAAGACGCTGCCGGGGAGCAGGGGAGCGAGCCGTTGCTCGACGAACGTCGACTTGCCCGCACCGTTGGGGCCGACGACGAGGTCGAGTCGTCTCACAGGATGATCTGGGTGCCGTCAGGCAGGTGTTTGACGACGCGGCCCTCGTTGTCGAGCGCGATCGTGGCTCGGCCCTGCGCGGCGCGATCGGCGACGTGGTTTCCGGTGGCGAGCGATTCCTCGAGCGCCGCGGCGACCTCGGCGTTGAAGACCACGCCCTCCTCGTCGGACAGTTCGCTCAGCGGCAGCCTGCCAGCGAGGGCGGCCTCGACCCGGCGGCGGGCCACCTGCCGCTGGTTCGACACCTCGCGGCCCACTCGTGCCCAGTGTTCGAGCTGTTGACGCGCGGATCGGTTCTCCCGCTCACCCTCGGACGCGGCCGCGTCGACGAGTTCCGATGAAAACCTGGTCACCTTGTCGACGACGCTCGTCATGGCTCCTCCTTGGGACGATGTGCCACGCTCCGAGCTCCAGTGTAGCAATCTGCTACAGGGTCCGGGCGGGTCCGGGCAGGGAGTGCGGTTGAGCAGGGCGGCGTGCGCGGCGGTTGCGTGCGGGGCAACAACATGCGCGCGATTCCAGGGCGCTCCAACGGTTTTCGTGGATAACCGCAATTATCCATGAAAGTGGGAAGGGGGTCGGCGCCGCCGTCGGGGAGGATCGGCGCCCGCAGCGCCTTGCGAGCGCGTGCCACACGGCGCGTGGGTCGATACGTGCGCGCGAACCGACCATCGCGCGCCGCAGCGCTGATCCGAGTTGCGCGCCCGCGCGCCGGATCGTCACCGTCGAACCCGTGCCGGCCTGCCTCGAGCGGAGGTGCGGGCCCGCCGCGCGGTCCTGGCGGAGTGTGCCGGGACGTGCGGGTGCCCGGTCGGGTTCGGGATCCGAGGGTGCAGGCCTCCACGGGGACACCCCTCCGCCCGCAATCTGACATAATGTTCCTTATCGGGTGGGCGCCGACCTGCGGTGATAATCGGGGTGTTCGGCCCGTCGGCATCCGGCTGTCGTGTCCGTGTCCGCCGCATCCATGTCTGCGTGCGCGTCGTCCGGCGTCGCCGCTTGGGTGGCGTGCCCGGGTTCGTCGGGGTCCCGCGCCGGCCGGTCCGGCGTCGCGCGTATCGGTGGACGCCGGGTCTTGGTTGGTTCCGTCGCATCGGTGCGCTGCTGGCCGGTTGGTCGCCGAACCGCTGCGCTAACGCCGGCCCGGGTCTTCCCCCTCGGCTCCCGGGCCCTACGCAATACGTCACTGTGACGGAATGATTGGTGGCGGGCCCGCAGGCCGGGTCGCGCGTTGTCTTTGGACGCCGCGATGTTCCGGCCGGCCCACCGCCCGGGTTCGCGCCCGATGCGGGTTTGCGGGACCGCGCGGGCGGGTAATCGGTAGGTAGCCACACCGGGCACTGGCCGGTGGTGTGATGGGAAGTGCGATGAGTGCAGGGTCCGCGGATGCGGCTGGCGCGCCGGTCGATCACCCCGAGCGGGACGGCGGCTGGGATCGGGCGGCGCGGAACGAGACGCCCACCGAGCAGCTCGACCGGAACTGGGCGAGCCTGTTGCAGGAGTTGCGGGTCACCCAGACCGGGGTGCAGTTGCTGACGGGATTCCTGCTGATCCTCCCCTTCCAATCCACGTTCGACCGACTCTCCGACTTCGAGCGGGGCGTGTACCTGGCGGCGGTGCTGTCGGCGGTGGCATCGACGGTGCTGCTGGCCGCTCCGGTCGGCATGCACCGGATCCTGTTCCGCCAGCACAAGCTGCAACCCCTGGTCGCGGCAGCGCATCGATGCGCGCTCGCCGGGGTGGTGCTGCTCGGGCTCGCGCTGACCTGCGTGGTGATCCTCACCGTCGGGGTGGTGCTGAACGTGGCGTGGGGCGTGGTGGCGGGGGCTGCGGTGGCGTCGCTGTTCGCCTTCGTCGGGTTGATCTGGCCGTGGTGGTTGCGCAGGCGGTCCTGACGGGTTTGCGGTGCCCGGCCGTGGGGCATGTCCGCTGTCACACGACAGCACACAGGAGGTGCGCTCGATGGCGGACACATCGCCCCGCGACCGGGATCCGGTGCGCGACCCGAAGAATGAACAGCTCGAGCCGTCACGGCTGGACCGCCGCGACACCCGGCTGACCACCCAGCAGGCGATCCTCGTCGACCAGACGGATGATTCGCTCACCGCGGGTGAACGGGGACCGACCCTGTTGGAGGACTTCCACTTCCGCGAGAAGCTCACCCATTTCGATCATGAGCGGATACCGGAGCGGGTTGTGCATGCCCGTGGCGCGGGCGCCTACGGGCACTTCGCGCCGTACGACGACCGGTTGGCCCAGTACACGCGCGCCGAGTTCCTCACCGACCCGGACGTGCGGACGCCGGTGTTCGTGCGCTTCTCCACGGTCGCCGGGTCGCGGGGCTCCGCGGACACCGTCCGGGACGTCCGCGGGTTCGCGACGAAGTTCTACACCAGGCAGGGCAATCACGACCTGGTGGGCAACAACTTTCCGGTCTTCTTCATCCAGGACGGCATCAAGTTCCCCGACCTGATCCACGCGGTGAAACCCGAGCCGGACAACGAGATCCCGCAGGCGCAGTCCGCGCACGACACGTTCTGGGACTTCGTCGGAGCCCAGCCCGAGACGCTGCACGCGGTGATGTGGCTGATGTCGGACCGGGCGATCCCGCGCAGCTACCGGATGATGCAGGGCTTCGGGGTACACACCTTCCGCCTTGTCGACGCCGACGGTCGCGGCACCTTCGTCAAATTCCACTGGCGGCCGCTGCTGGGAACCCATTCGCTTGTCTGGGACGAGTGTCAGCAGATCGCGGGCCGCGACCCGGATTTCAACCGACGCGACCTGTGGGAGGCCATCGAGGCGGGTGGGTATCCGCGGTGGGAACTCGGCGTTCAGCTGATCCCGGAGGCGGACGAGCACACCTTCGACTTCGACCTGCTCGATGCGACGAAACTCGTCCCCGAGGAGGAGGTGCCGGTGCAGCCGGTCGGGGTGATGGTCCTCGACCGGAACCCGGACAACTTCTTCGCCGAAACCGAACAGGTCGCCTTTCACACCGCGAACATCGTGCCGGGCATCGACTTCACCGACGACCCGCTGCTGCAGGCCCGCAACTTCAGCTACCTCGACACTCAGCTGATCCGGCTCGGCGGCCCGAACTTCGCGCAGTTGCCGGTGAACCGCCCGGTCGCGGACGTGGTGACCAATCAGCAGGACGGGTACGGGCAGCAGCGGATCCCGATGGGGCGGACCGCCTACTCGACGAACACGCTCGGCGGCGGATGCCCCGCGCTGGCGGCGGACGGCGCCTTCACCCACTGCCGTGCGCGCGTCGACGGCCCGAAGCTGCGGGTGCGCGCCGAGAAGTTCCGCGACCACTACGGTCAGCCGCGGCTGTTCTGGAACAGCATGTCGGGGGTGGAGCGCGACCACATCGTGTCGGCGTTTGGCTTCGAGCTTGGCAAGGTCCGGGACGCCGACGTCCGGGTGGCGGTGCTCGCCGAACTCAACCTGATCGATCACGATCTGGCGGCCCGGGTCGCGCCGCTGATCGGGTCCGCGGCACCGGATCACGACCTGCTGTTCGACACCAGCGTCCGCTCCCCCGCGCTGTCCCAGGCCGGGCAGGAGCCGGCCGGGATCGAGACGAGGCGGGTCGCGATTCTCGCCGCCGACGGCGTGGACGTGGTCGGGGTGCGGGCGCTGCGCGCGGCGCTGCACGACCGGGGGGCGGTCACCGAGGTGCTCGGACCCGCCGAGGCGGAGTTCGCTGGCGGGTCCGGGGGTGCGCTGCGCGCCGACCGTGCGATCGCGACGATGAACTCGGTGCTCTATGACGCGGTGGTCGCGCCGTGCGGGCCGACGGCGGTGGCGACACTCGTCGACGACCCGGACGCGGTGCGGTTCGTCCGCGAGGCGTACCTGCACGCGAAGCCGATCGCGGCGTTCGGGGCCGGGATGGAGCTGCTGCGCCGGGCGGAGGTGAGCGAACCGCTCGCCGAGGATGTCGGGGTCGTCGCCGAGCACGGCGTGGTGACCTCCGGGGCTGCTGCCGAGGAACTCCCGGCCGAGTTGGTGGAGCGGTTCGCCGACGCGCTGTCCCGGCACCGCGCGTGGGACCGGTTCACCGGCGCCTGACTGCCTGGCGGACCGGCCGCGAGCGGTGTCACTGCACGATCAGGGTGCCCCGCATCTCCGGATGGTAGGTGCAGTGGAACGGGTAGCTTCCCGGTGTCGATGGGGCGGTGAAGTCGGCGTTGGAGCGGCCGTCGACGTCCTCGTCGAAGTATCCGGCGGTGTCCGAGGTGACGGAATGCTCGACGTCGTCCCGGTTACCGACCGTGACCTCGCCGCCCGGGCGGACGGTGAGCACGGGGGGCACGAATGCGTGGCTCTCGATGGACACGGTCTGGTCCGCGGGGACGGTGCCGGTCGTCGATGCCGGGCCGTCGTCGTCGAGGTCGCCGGGTGGAATGTCGTCGTCGCCGTCGTGCATCTCGTGTCCCGGTGTCACCACCGGTGCCTCCGGCGTGGTCGGGCCGTCCGCCGAATCGCATCCCGCGCTCAGCGCCGCTGCCATCGCGGCGGCGGCAACGGCGCCGATGACGGTGCGTGTTCTGGTCATGCCGTCCTCCTCCTGGGTTCGTCGCACGGGGTGGGACTACCCGTAGCGGGCGGGCGGCACACCTCGGCGGCCGGAGTCATCGCCAGTGCCGCACCGTCGTCCAGGGCTGCGCGAGCCGCACCGACGATTCGAGCAGGGCGGCGTGCACGAACGCCTGCGGCAGGTTGCCGCGCAGCTGACGTTGGTCCACGTCGTACTCCTCGGTGAACAGGCCGGGCGGGCCGCAGGCGGCGCGGTTGCGTTCGAACCACCGCATCGCCTCGACCGGGTGTCCCTGCTGGTGGGCGGCGAGGGCCATCAGGAACCCGCACAGCAGGAACGCGCCCTCCGCGGCGGCGAGGGGGCGCGCGTCCTGCCGGAAGCGGTACACGTAGCCGTCGCTGCCGAGTTCGGCGCGCACCGCCTCGTAGGTGGCGACGGTGCGCGGATCGTCCTCCGGGACGGCGCCGCGGATCGCGGCCAGCAGCAGTGCGCAGTCGACGCGGGTGTCGTTGTTCGCGCGCTGCCATCGGCCGGAGGGGTGGGTGCACGTCGCGGCGGTATCGGCGACGATCGCGTCGGCGAGCGCGGTCCAGCGGCTGGCGTCGGTGCGGGACGCGATGCCCGCGACCCCGCGCAGGCCCGCCGCGCACATCAGGCGTGAATGCGCCCAGCGCGCGTCGCCGAGTTCCCAGATGCCCGCGTCGGGTTGCGCCCACCGCTGCTCGATCGCGGTGACGGCCTGCCCGACGGCGCGCAGGTGGGTGCTGTCGAGCCGGTCGCGTCTCCCGGCGGCGCCGAACAGCAGCAACGCCTCCCCGAAGGTGTCGAGTTGGAACTGCCCGTTGACCCAGTTTCCGGTGCGGGCGCCGCCGCCGGGGTAGCCGGGCAGCGGGAGTTCGGTCTCGTCCGGCACGCGGGCGCCGCTGGCGGTGTATGCCGGTTGCAGGTGGGGGCCGTCGGCGAGGAGGCGTTCGGCGACGAACGCGACGGTGCGGTCGAGGAGGGCGTCGCCGCCGGATGCCGCCGCGGCCTGCCCCACGTAGCACTCGTCCCGGATCCAGGCGTACCGGTAGTCGTAGTTGCGGCCCTGCTCGGCCCGCTCCGGCAGCGACATTGTCGCCGCGGCGACCGTGCCGCCGGAGGCGGGGGTGAGGCCGCGGAGCACGGCGTGTGCGTGCTGCGCGTCGCGGGCGGCGATCGACCCGGCTGCGTCGGGAACGACCCGGGACCACTGGTGTTCGGTCTGCTGCCACAGTTCGTCGGCGGGGGTCGGCGGCCCGAGGGTGCGGTCGGACAGTTCGAGGACAAGGTCGTGCACGGCGCCCTCCGGCACGGTGATCGTGGTGTCGAGGGGGCCGGTGCCCGTGCGGGTGGCGCGCGGTGCGCCGGTCCACCGCAGGTGCACGGCGCCGGAGTGGGCGGTCCACACCCCGTCCGTTGCCTGCACCCGGGACATCCGGCGGGACCCGTAGTCCGCGCGCACCTCGAGTGTGGCCCGGACCCGGGCGGCGCCGCGTACCGCGATCACCCGGCGCAGCAGGACGGCGGTGTGCGGGTCCCCCGGGTAGGCGAGCGCCTCGCGGCATTCGATGATGCCCTCGTCGGTCACCCAGCGGCTGTGCCAGATCAGCGACCCGGTCTCGTACCAGCCGCCCCAGACGAAGCGGGTCAGCGGTGTGACCGCATAGCCGCCAGCGCCGCCGATCAGCGACGCGAACACCGCGCCGGATTCCCAGCGCGGCAGGCACATCCACACGCACTCGCCCTGCGGCCCGATCAGTACGCCGCGTTCGCCGTCGGCGAGCAGCGCGTACTCCCGCAGCACCTGGGGCGCGAACGGTGCGCGCCCCAGGTCGACCGGTCCCGCTCTCGCCGTTCGCCGCGATGCCACCGCCGTGCCCTCCCCTGCCGCGTTAGCTGCCGAGTTCGCGAATCGCCGGTCCGAGTTCGCGGGCGTAGAAGTCGAGGAAGCCGTCGGGGTCCGGTCCCGCATTGGTGAGCACGAGGTGGTCGAATCCCGCGTCGATGTAGCGCCGGACCGCGGCGAGATGGGCGTCGACGTCGGGGCCGCAGCCGAACGAGGACCGCATGTCGTCGGCCGTGACGAAGCGGGAGGCGGAGTCGAAGCCGGACAGGGTGGGCAGTTCCGCCTGGACGGGCCAGCCGAGCGCCCCGAACCGGAACAGGGTGCGCGCGGATTCGGCTGCCCCGGATTCGGTGGGCGCCCAGGACAGGGACACCTCCGCGTACCGGGGTCCGGTTCCGCCTGCGCGGGTGTAGCCGTCGACCAGGTCCGGGTCGGGTTCGGTGGTGAACAGGCCGTCGCCTGCCGAGGCGGCGAGGCGTGCCGATCCCCCGCCGCCGGCCGCGACCACGATCGGTGGCGGCGTTGGGGGCAGGTCGAACACGCGCCCGTCGTCCAGGTTCAGGAATCGTCCGCGGTAGGAGTGGAAGCCGCCCGACCACAGCAGCCGGATGATCTCGATGGACTCCCGCAGCATGTCCTGGCGGACGTCGATCGGCGGCCAGCCGCGGCCGACGACGTGTTCGTTGAGGCGTTCCCCGGTCCCGACACCGAGCACGAATCTGCCGTCCGTCAGGACCGCCGTTGTCGCGGCGGCCTGCGCGATGACCGCGGGGTGGTAGCGCAGGAACGGGCAGGTCACCCCGGTCGCCAGGCCGATGCGGTCGGTGCTGGCGCCGATGGCGGCGAGGATGGACCAGGCGAAGCCGGAATGGCCGTGGACGTCGAGCCACGGGTGGAAGTGGTCGCTGATCTCGACGAAGTCGAAGCCGGCGTCCTCGGCGCGGATGGCCTGCCGCACCAGTTCCGGCGGTGCGTGGCCCTCAGCGAACAGCTTGTATCCGACGTCCATGGTGACCTCCCTGATGCCGGTGTCGGTGCCGCTCCCCTGTGACTACCCAGGACGCCGTCCCGGCACACGGCGGTCGTCGTCCGCGGGGTTTATCCGGTCTGCCGCCGGGGAAGTCTCGTTCGGTACCGGTCCACACGAAGCACAGGAGGTGTCCACGATGGCGGACAACAACAGGTCGGGACCCGCGGAAGGCGTGAAGGGTGTCGTCGAGGGGGTCAAGGGCAAGGCCAAGGAAGCGCTCGGCGCGGTCACCGGAAACGATGACATGACCCGGGAGGGGCAGGCCCAGCAGGACAAGGCCGATGCCCAGCGGGAGGTTGCGGAGAAGGAAACCGCGGCGGAGAAGGCCCGGGCGGAGGAACGGGCACAGGAGGCACGGCAGCGCGCCGAGCAGGACCGATGAGGCGTCGCGGGGGCCGTCAGGGCCGCCAGGCGCCGACATCGCAGCCGAGGCCTGCGGCGGGTGACGATGATCCGGTCGTCGTGTGGCCGGATCCTAGCCCGCTGACGCCGTGGTGGGAGGCCGTGCTGCGCCGCGGCGGGCCGCCGCCGCCGACCGTGGCGTGATTCGGCCCGCGTACCGATGCTGCTCGGCCACGAGAACGTGGAGGAGCCATGAGGATCGTCATCCTGATCGCGCTGATCTGGCTCGTCATCGGCGCGGTCGCGGCGGGGCAACGCGGCTACTACAGCAATGACGCCGCAACCGACTGCGCGACCGCGGGGACCATCGCCCTCACCGTGGTCGCTGGACCGCTGAACTATGTCGGGGTGAACCCGAAGATTGCGGATTGTTCCGTTCCCCAGCCGAGTTCGTGACGTTGCTGGCGCGGCTCGGTCGGCGGTCCTTGGTCAGTAGTAGTGGGCGCGGCCGCCGACAGCGTGACCGGCCCTGCCCAGCAGCCACAGGATGAGGCCGATCACCACGAGAACGATCCCGATGGTCCACAGGATCGGGATGTCGAACACGAAGCCGACGATCAGCAGGATGAGCCCGAGGATGATCATGATCGTCTCCTGATCGGAATGTAGGGGTGTTCGGTCCTGGCGGAATGCCCGGACCGTCGGCTCGGGAAACATGTTTGGGTCGGCCGACCGCGGGCATCACTGCAGGCATGAGCAGATTCGATGGGCCAGCAGATCCCGGCACGATGTCGCAGCCGCCCCCGCCCCAGCCGCCCCCGCCGCCGGTGCCGCCCGCGCCGATTCCCGGTCCGGAACCAGATCCCGATCCGCCGGGGCCGATGCCCCCGAGGCCCGCCCCGGTCCCCGGGCCCGGTCCCGATCCGATTCCCCCTGCGCCGCCGCCGGTCCCGGGGCCGATCGCGACGACCGGACGGTGGTGAGGTTTTCCGGCTCCGGTGTCGGGGTACCTCCCGGGCATGAGCATCGACGAACTGTTGAGAGCACCCGAACGCGCTACCGGACTCGACCGGGTCGCCGTTCCCCTGCATCGCCGCCTCACCAGGGTGGCCGACCGCAACCCCGCGGCGGCGGCCGTCCTGCGCGGGCGTTGGGTGGGTCACCCCGTGCATCCGGCGGTGGTGGCGTTGCCGGTCGGCGCCTGGACCGCGGCGGTGGTCCTGGAAATGGTGTTGCGGGACCACCACGCGGCGCGTCGACTGATCGGGCTCGGCCTCGTCTGTGTCCCGGTTGCGGTCGCGACCGGCTGGGCCGACTGGTCGGTCCGTGACGAGCGGGATCGCCGGGCCGGGCTCGTGCACGCGGCGGGCAACACGCTCGGGACCCTGGCGATGCTGCGGTCCTACCTGCTGCGCTCCGGCTCGGCGGGGGCGCGGGCGCAGGCGTGGAGCGTCGCCGGACTCGCCGTCGTCGGGGTGAGTGGCACCCTCGGCGGGCACATCGCCTTCGGCGGTGGCTCGGCATGACCGACGCGGCCGCGGCGAACCCCCACGATCCGCGCCGCCCCTCGATTGGGGTCGAGGAAGAGTTCCTGCTCGTCGATCCCGCGACCGGGCAGCCGTTGCTGTGCAACGAGCGGGTCGCGGCGGCGGCGCGGGCCGAGGGGGTGGCGCTGCAACTGGAGTTGAGTCAGTGCCAGGTGGAGACGAACACCCCGGTGTGCTGGACCAGTCGGGTTCTGCGTGAACAGTTGCTGGCGCTGCGGTCGCAGGTCGCGGCGGTCGCGCTGCGTGAGGGATGTCGGCTGATCGCCACCGGCGCCCCGATCCTTGGGCCGTGGCGACTGCCGATCAGCAGTTCGGAGCGCTACCGGAACATGCAGGACCGGTTCGGCATCCTTGCCGTTGAGCAGGGTGTCTGTGGATGTCACGTGCACGTCGACGTGCCGGACCGGGAGACCGCCGTCCAGGTGTGCAATCACGTGCGGCCGTGGCTGCCGACGATCCTGGCGTTGGCGGCGAACAGTTCGGTGCATCGCGGCCTCGACAGCGGCTACGCGAGTTGGCGATCCATCCTGTGGTCGCGTTGGCCCGCGTCGGGCCCGCCGCCGCTATTCCGGTCCGTCGAGCACTACAACGCGCTGGTGGACACGATGGTTGATTCGGGTCTGCTGATGGACGAGCGGATGGTGTACTGGGACATTCGGCCCTCCTGCCACCTGCCGACCGTCGAGATCCGGGTCGCGGACGTGCAGGGCACCGTCGACGAAACGGTGTTGCTGGCCACCATGATTCGGGCGTTGGTGATGGCGGCGTCCCGCGCCGTCGGTGCGGGTGTCCCGGCCCCGGCGGTGCCCCTCGAAACGCTGCGCGCCGCAACCTGGATCGCGGCCCGGGACGGCCTCACGGGCCCGGCGATCGACCCCGGCGCCGGACGCCCCGCGTCCGCCATCGCGATGCTCGGCCGGCTGGTCGGTCTGGTGCGGGACGAGCTGGAGGAACTCGGTGAGTACGGTTGGGTTCGCGATCAGCTGCACCGGCAGCTCGACGCGGGCAACGGCGCCGACTGGCAGCGGCGGGCACTGCGTGAGCACCGGGATCCGGCGCGGGTGGTCGGGCTCGCCGCGGCGCGGACCCTGCAGGATTCCCTGGCGTTCGCTGTGAGCCCGCCGTCGCCGCCCCTCTCCCCGCCAAACGCCTCCCGCGAAGTGTGCTGACGCCGTGCGCCATGCGCGGCCCGGACGTCGGTTCGGGACGGGAACTGGACGCACGGTTCGTGCATTTCGGCCGCTGCGCTGGTAAGCAAGGAACCGAGGTCCCTGACGCCGACGGCCCAGACCTTGCTGTTGGTTGCCCCCGAGAATCCCCAGGCAACGACAGGCGCTGCCGATCGGGGGCCGCGGTCTTGGCAAACCCGATACGGGAGAGACCCCACCATGCGAGTTCACGTTCATTGCCTCGAGCATCCCCTCGTCGAATCGGTCAACGGTCCGGGCCGGTGTCGAATCAGGGGGCCGGGGCCGACGGTGATGGCGCTCACCGGGGACCTCGACGCGCCCGCGATTCCCGAGTTCGAGGCGCGCGTCGATGCGGCGATTGACGAGGCGGGCCGCACGCTGATCATCGACCTCACCCGGGTCGGCTTCGTTTCGATCTCGGGCGTCCAGGCGCTCGTCGCTGCCCAGCATCACGCCGACCGGGGCGGGGTGGCGCTGCTGCTGGCCACCGACAGTTGGTCGACGCACCGCGCGATGGAGGCGGGGGGCATGGCGGGATGGTTCCGCTGCTTCCCCACCGTGCGGCAGGCGGTGGAGAACCGACGAGCCGAGCTCAGCGCGCACGTCGATCTCGACGTCGTGGTCGGCCTCAGCTGACGCGGGCGACGAGGACGGGCCGCGCCGCGCGTCGACTACGGCCCGCCATGGTCAGGTCAGCTCCACCTGCTCCACGCCGTCCGCCGCGACGAGAAAAGCGATCCTCGTGTCCTGCAGTGTCGGTGCCTCAGCGCTCCCTTCGGTCGTCGTCAACGGGGCGGCGGGTGAGGGCGGCGGCGAGGACCTGCGCCCCGTGCCGCGGCATCGATCCCGGCTGCAGGTCACGCAGCTGGGTGCGGCAACTGAATCCGTCCGCGACCAGCAGCGTGCTCGGGTCGGCGGCACGCACCGCGGGAAGGAGCGTGTCCTCGGCGCAGGCGACGGAGATGTCGTAGTGGCCGCGTTCGAAGCCGAAGTTCCCGGCCAATCCGCAGCATCCGGCGTCGAGGACCTCCGGGTGCACCCCCGCCCGGGTGAGGAGGTCGCGGTCGGCCGGCACGTCGAGGACCGCGTGGTGATGGCAGTGCGGTTGGACCAGCGCGCTGCCACCGAGGTGCGGTGGCTCCCAGTCCGGTGCCCGATCCCGGATCAGCTCCCCGAGGGTCACCGTCTGCCCCGCGAGGCGGCGGGCGTCCTCGTTCCCGGACAGCAGGTTGGGTAGGTCGCTGCGGAAGACCGCAGCGCAGCTCGGTTCGAGCACGACCACCGGATCGCCGGACCGCAGCGTCGGCCGCAACAGCCGCAGGGTGCGGCGCAGGACACGGACGGCGGTGGTCAACTGACCGGTGGAGATCCAGGTGAGCCCGCAGCAGCCGACCCGCTCCGGGACGTGGATGTCGAACCCGACGGCCTCGAGCACGGTGACGGCGTCGCGGGCGATCTGCGGGTCGAAGTTGTCGGTGAAGGTGTCCGGCCACAGCGTGACCCGCCCCCGCTCGGCCTGGGTCCGCCGCGGCGGCCGGCGCCGGTACCAGTCGGTGAAGCGTTCGGTGGCGAACCGCGGCAGGGTGCGGCGGGGGTCGACACCCGCCGCCGCCTTGAGTGCGGTGGACAGTCCGGGCGCGGCGGTGAGCGCGTTGACGGTTCCCGGCGTCGCAGCCGCGGCCCTGGCCAGCAACGGCAGCCAGCCCATCGCGTAGTGCGAAAGGGGGCGAAGCCGGTGCCGGTAATGGTGGGCGAGGAATTCGGCCTTGTAGGTTGCCATGTCGACGTTGACGGGACAGTCGCTCAGACAGCCCTTACAGGCCAGGCACAGGTCGAGCGCGTCCCGCACCTCCGTCGACCGCCAGCCGTCGGTGATCACCTCACCCCGCAGCATTTCAAACAGCAGACGGGCCCGGCCGCGGGTGGAGTGTTCCTCCTCGCCGGTCGCCCGGTAGCTCGGGCACATCACGCCGGATCCGGTGCCGCGGCACGCGCCGACACCGACGCAGCGGGCGGCGGCGCGGCTGAATCGGTGCTCGTCGTCGGGGTACGCGAAGCGGGTTGCCGGTTCGGCGGGCAGGTAGTCGGCGCCCTGCCGCAGGTTCTCGTCGAGCGGGTAGGGGTGCACCACCTTGCCGGGATTCATCCGGTTTCGTGGATCGAACGCGGCCTTCACCTCGCCGAACGCCCGGACGAGCCGATCACCGAACATGATCGGCAGCAGTTCCGCGCGGGACTGGCCATCACCGTGCTCGCCGGACAGCGAGCCGCCGTGATCGACGACGAGGCGGGCACTGTCCTCGGCGAAGGCGCGGTAGCGGGCGACACCGTCGGCGGTGCGCAGGTCGAACGGGATCCGGGTGTGCACGCAGCCGTGCCCGAAATGCCCGTACAGCGAGGCGGTTCCGTAGTCGTAGCGGTCGAGCAGCGCCCGGAAGTCGCGGAGGTAGTCGCCGAGCCGCTGCGGTGGCACCGCCGCGTCCTCCCAGCCCTCGTGCGTCTCCGGCTCCCCCGGCGGGTAGGCGGTCGCGCCGAGCCCGGCCTCACGGGCCGCCCACACCTGGTCCTCGTGTGCGGGGTCGTCGAGGAGGGTGCCGGGCGTGGTGGACCGGGATGCGAGATCCGACATCATCGACCGGGCGGCGCGGTCGGACGCGTCCTTGCTGTCCGCAGTGAACTGCACCATCAGCCAGGCGTTGCCGTCGGGTAGTTCCCGCAGCGCCGCCTCCGCGAGTCGCTGACTGTGTTCGAGGGCGACCAGCCGATGGTCGATGCCCTCAAGCGCCGCCGGCCGGTGGGCAAGGACGTCGGGTACCGCATCGGCGGCGGCGCAGATGTCGTCGAACCCGAGCAGCACGAGGCTCCGCGCGTTCGGCACCCGCACCAGCTCAAGTTCGGCCCGCAGCACCGTCACCAGGGTGCCCTCCGAGCCGACCAGCAGCCGTGCGAGATGAAAGTCGTTCTCCGGCAGCAGGGCATCGAGGTTGTAGCCGGACACCCGCCGCGGAATGTCGGGGTAGGTGCGGCGGATGTCGTCGGCGTACTCGTCGCGCAGCCGCCGCAACCCCCGGTACAGGTCGCCGCGGGCTCCCCCGGCGGCCGCGACCCGGTCGACCTCGGTCTCCGGGGTGGCCCCGACCCACATCCGCAGCCCGTCGTAGGTGAGTACCTCCAGCCGACGCACCGAGTCGGCCATCTTCCCGTACGCCTGCGCGGTCGACCCGCACGAATTGTTGCCGATCATCCCGCCGATCGTGCAGCTGACGTGAGTCGACGGTTTCGGCCCGACCATCCATCCGTCGGCGGCGAGCCGGTCGTTGAGACCGTCCAGCGAGATGCCCGGCTGCACCAGCACCGTCCCGGCCGCGGGGTCGACCGACTCGACGCGGGTGCAGTACTTCGTCCAGTCCAGCACCACCGCGGTGTTGCAGCATTGCCCCGCCAGGCTGGTGGCGCCGCCTCGGGAGAGCACCGGCACGTCGTGGTCGCGGCACACCGTGACGGCCGTCTCCGCGTCGCCGGGGGTGCGGGGCACCACAACACCGATCGGGACCTGGCGATAGTTCGAGGCGTCGGTCGAGTAGGCCGCGCGGCTGCCCGGGTCGAACCGGACCTCACCCGCGATGCGCCCGCGGAGGGCCTCCTCCAGCGCCTGGTAGAGGGGCGACATTCGATTCGGATCCTCTCGCCGCAGGTATCGGTCCGCCGCGGATGGGGTACCACGATCCGGGCGAGCGCAAACGGTCCCGTCGTTTACCGCGACCGCCGCGCGGGTACCTCGCGGGGAGGGCGACGGATGCGTCGAGGAGGACGATTCATGAGCAGCACCAAGGTTTCTGACTACATTCTCGAACGCCTGCGGGAATGGGGGGTCGAGGTCACGTTCAGCTATCCGGGTGACGGGATCAACGGGATCCTCGCGGCCTGGGGGCGCGCCGACAACGACCCGAGGTTCGTCCAGTCCCGGCACGAGGAGATGTCGGCGTTCGAGGCCGTCGGCTACGCCAAGTTCACCGGCAGGCTCGGGGTGTGCTTCGCGACGTCGGGACCGGGGGCGATCCATCTGCTCAACGGCCTCTACGACGCCAAGCTCGATCACGTCCCGGTGCTCGCCATCGTCGGGCAGACGAACCGCAGCGCCCTCGGCGGCTCCTATCAGCAGGAGGTCGACCTGATGAGCCTGTACAAGGATGTCGCCAGCGAGTACCTGCAGATGGTGACCGTCCCGGAGCAGCTGCCGAACGTTCTCGATCGGGCGATCCGGACCGCGGTGACCCGGCGGGCACCGACCGCGGTCATCGTTCCCGCCGACGTGCAGGACCTCGACTATGCGCCGCCGGAACACGCTTTCAAGATGGTCCCCTCCAGCCTCGGGTTCGAGAAGGCGACCGGACGGCCCGGCGACGACGCGATTCGCCGCGCCGCGGACGTCCTGAACAGCGGATCCCGGGTGGCGATGCTGATCGGTTCCGGCGCCCGCGGCGCGGTCGCGGAGGTCACCGAGGTCGCGGAGCTGCTCGGGGCGGGGGTGGCGAAGGCGCTGCTGGGCAAGGACGTGCTGCCCGACGACCTACCGTGGGTGACCGGCTCCATCGGTCTGCTCGGCACCCGGCCCAGCTACGAGATGATGGCGGGCTGCGACGTGCTGCTCACGGTCGGGTCGAGCTTCCCGTACTCGCAGTTCCTGCCCGGCTATGAGCAGGCGCGCGCGGTGCAGATCGACATCGATCCGCGGATGATCGGCATGCGCTACCCGTACGAGGTGAACCTCGTCGGGGACGCAGGCGCGACCCTCCGCGCGCTGCTTCCGCTGCTGCGCAGGCAGCCGGACCGGTCCTGGCGGGAGTCCATCGAGTCGGCCGTCGACCGGTGGTGGCAGACGATGCACGCGCAGGCGATGCTCGACGCCCCGCCGGTCAACCCGATGCGGCTGTTCGACGAGTTCTCCCGGCGGCTGCCCCCCGACGCGATCGTCACCGCCGACTCGGGGTCGTCGGCGAACTGGTATGCCCGCAACATCACGATGCGCGGTGAGATGCGCGGATCCCTGTCCGGCACGTTGGCCACGATGGGGCCGGGGGTGCCGTACGCGATCGGTGCGAAGTTCGGCAGACCGGATCGGCCCGTCGTCGCGTTCGTCGGGGACGGCGCGATGCAGATGAACGGCCTCGCCGAACTGATCACCGTCAAGCGGTACTGGCATGAGTGGAGCGATCCCCGCCTGGTCGTTGCGGTACTACATAACGACGATCTCAACCAGGTGACGTGGGAGATGCGGGCGATGAGCGGTGCACCGAAGTTCGTCGAATCGCAGGCCCTCCCCGATGTGGACTACGCCGGCTTCGCCGCCGGACTCGGCCTGAACGGGATCACCGTGGAGGACCCCGATTCGGTCGGGGCGGCCTGCGAGCAGGCGCTCGGCGCGGACCGGCCCAGTGTTCTCGACGTCCACTGCTCGCCGCACATGCCGCCGATTCCTCCGCACGCGACCCTCGACCAGGCGCGGATGACGGCGGCGGCGGTCCTGCAGGGCGATGAGAACGCGTGGGACCTGGTGAAGATCGGGATCAAGGCGAAGGCCACTGAGCTTCTGCCGCGTCGAGGGGGTGATCGTGGACCGGACGACGGGTGACCGTATCGGCAGCGTCCGGGCGTCGGCGTACACGGTGCCGACCGAGACCCCGGAGGCCGACGGCACCCTCGAATGGGACAGCACCACGATGGTGCTGGTGGAGGTGCGGGCGGCGGGCACCGTCGGGACGGGATGGACCTATGGGCCCGCGGCGTGCGCGGCGTACATCGACTCGGCCCTCGCCGGGCTGGTGCGCGGCGCCGATCCGCTCGCCGTTGGTGGGGTGTACGAGCGGATGGTGCGGGCGGTCCGCAACGACGGTCGGCCCGGGGCGGTCGGGTATGCGATCTCCGCGGTGGACGCGGCGGTGTGGGATCTGAAGGCGAGGATGCTCGACGTCCCGCTGTGCTCGTTGCTCGGCCGGATTCACGAGTCGGTTCCGGTTTACGGCAGCGGCGGCTTCGTCAACTACGACCGGACGCGCCTGCGTGACCAACTGCTGGGGTGGGTCGGGGAGCAGGGAATCCCGCGGGTCAAGATCAAGATCGGTGAGGCGGCCGGGGCGCGGCCCGGCCGCGATCTCGCGCGGATCGCCCAGGCGCGGCGCATCATCGGCGACGACGCGGCGCTGTACGTCGACGCGAACGGCGGCTACTCGCGCAAGGAGGCGATTCGGGTGGCCCGCCGCGCGGACGAGCAGCGGGTGAGCTGGTTCGAGGAACCGGTCAGCTCCGACGATCTCGTTGGCCTGCGGCAGGTCCGGGCCGCCGTGCACCCGGATGTTACCGCCGGCGAATACGGCGGTGATCCGGGCTACTTCCTGCGGCTGTGCGCGGCGGAGGCCGTGGACTGTCTCCAGATCGACGCGTCGCGTTGCGGGGGCATCACCGGGTGGACCCGGGTCGCACCGATCGCGGCCGCCCACGGGCTGCAGGTGTCGGCGCACTGTGCCCCGCACCTGCACGCTCACGTGGCCGCGGCGACCCCAAACATCCGGCACCTGGAGTGGTTTCACGATCACGTGCGGCTCGAATCGATGTTCTTCGACGGCGTCCTCGACCCGTCGGGCGGTGCGGTCACCCCGGATGCGGCTGCGCCCGGCACCGGGCTCACCCTGCGGACCGCCGACGTCGAGCGGTTCCGGGTGCGGTGAGCGTCAGCGCCTGCGGCGGACCCCGGCGAGCGCACCCGCGCCGCCCAGCACCGCCGCCGCCGCGGCCACCGCGCGATGGTGCTGCGACGCCCACAGTTGCGGGCACCGGGTGGTCGCGCGCGCGTCGAAGATCCCCGTCGCGCCGTGGTCGCGTCCGTCCGGGCCGTCCGCGGGCTCCCACAGGTTCGTCGCCTGATCGTCCGGCCGGGGGGTGTCGGTCTGCTGGGAGTCGAAACCCGTTGCGGCGAGGTACCGGTCGAGCAGTCCGGGGACGATCGCGTTCGCGAGCAGCGTGCCGACGGTGCTGCCGCCCACCCAGTACTCGCGCCTGCGCGGGTGGTCGGCGGCGAACAGCACCGCCCGCGCCGCGACGGCGGGCTGATAGATCGGGGGCACCGGCTGCGGGTGGTGCGGGAGGCGCGAGAGCACCCAGGAGAACTGGGGGGTGTTCACCGCGGGCAGCTGCACCATCGTGGTGCGGACGGCGCTGCCGTCGTGGAGCAGTTCGCAGCGCACCGACTCGGTGAAGCCCTGGATGGCGTGCTTCGCCCCGCAGTACGCGGACTGCAATGGGATGCCCCGGTAGGCCAGGGCCGAGCCGACCTGCACGACGACACCGTGGTTGCGTGGGCGCATCCGTGCGAGCGCCGCCATCGTGGAGTACACGTAGCCGAGGTAGCTCACCTGCGTCACCCTGGCGAATTCGGCGGGCGTGATCCGGTCGAACGGGGCGAACACCGACGTGAACGCCGCGTTCACCCACACGTCGATCGGTCCGAGCTCGGCCTCGGCGTCCCCCGCGGCGGCGTCGACCTCCACCGGGTCCGCGACGTCGACGGCGAGGGGGAAGGCGGTGCCCCCCGCCGCGTTCACGTCGTCGGCCGCGCCACGCAGCCCCTCGGTCCCGCGCGCGAGCAGCGCCACCGCAGCCCCTCGCGCAGCGAATGCGGTTGCCGTGGCGCGCCCGACGCCCGCACTGGCGCCGGTGACGACGACGACCCTCGGATGATCCCCATGAATCACTGCGACTGACCTCCCTGGACGTGGTGGACGCGTTGCCGATCCGCATGCCCGCATGCGGCGGTCGCGAAACCCGCCGCGTTTCCCGGCGCCGTGTGCTGGGTAGCCGACGGGCATGCGTTCGATGTGGAAGGGAACGGTGGCGTTCGGTCTGGTCGCGATTCCGGTCCGCCTGTACGCGGCGACCGAGAACCGGAACCTGACGCTGCATCAGGTGCACGTCCGGGACGGAAGCCGGATCCAGCATCGCCGGTTCTGCGCGGCCGAGGACGCGGAGGTCCCCTATGACGAGATCGGTCGGGGGTACGAGACCGAGGACGGCAGGGTCGTGATCCTCACCGACGACGACCTGGCCGACCTTCCGCTGCCGAGCGCCAACACGATCGACGTCCTCGGATTCGTCCCGATCGAGTCGGTCGACCCGATCTACTTCGACAGGAGCTACTTTCTCGAACCGGAGAAGTCGGCGGTCAAACCGTTCGTGATGCTGCGCGACGCCATGCACAAGTCCGGCCGGGTCGCCGTCACCAAGATCGCGCTCCGGCAACGGGAGTCGCTCGCCCTGCTGCGCGTGTACCGGGATGTCGTCGTGATCGACACCATGCTCTGGCCCGACGAGGTGCGCAGCCCGGACTTCGCGTTCCTCGACACCGATCCGCCGCAGGTCACGGCGAAGGAGATGACGATGGCGGCGGGCCTCATCGAGGCGATGTCCGAGCCGGTCTTCGACCCGGACGGCTATCACGACGACTACCGCGCCGCATTGACGGCCCTGGTGGAGGCGAAGATTGAGGGGCACGAGACCGTCGAACGGCCAGGGGAACAGCCGACCGCCGACACCGACGTGAGCAGCCTCCTCGATGCGCTCGCGAAGTCCGTCGAATCGGCGGCGGCGCGGACGCCCGGTCAGCGGGCCGAGCCCACGAAACCCAACGAGACCGACGACAGTGAAGGAGGGAGCACGATGCCGAGGAAGGGATCGGATCCGCATCTGAAGGATCAGGAACTGTACGAGGACCTGCGGGACCGGGGTGACTCGAAGGAGAAGGCCGCTCGAATCTCCAACGCGGCCGCGGCCCGGGGGCGCAGCGCCGTCGGCCGCAAGGGCGGTGCCGGGCAGTCCTACGAGGACCGCACCGTTCCGGAATTGCGCAAGCGTGCCAAGGAAATCGGGCTGACCGGATACTCGTCGATGAACAAGAAGACATTGATCGACGCGCTGCGGAATCATTGACCGGTCACCCGGCTGCCGGTCACCGGGCGGGGTCGACGACGCGGGCGGTGAGCAGTTCAACGGCGCGGGCCACGGTGGCCTCGACGACGCGGGCGGGGTCACCGTCGAAGTGCCGTTCCTCCACCGTGGTTCGACCCGCACCCGCGATTGCGAACCAGACGGTGCCGACCGGGCGGCCGTCCTGTTCGGAGGGCCCGCCGACCCCGGTCACCGCGACGGTGATGTCGGCGCCGAGCAGTGCGGCGGCCGAGTCCGCCATCATCCGGGCCGCCTCGGCGCACACCACCGGGCCCGCGGGGACGCGGAGCAGCCCGTGCTTGACCTCGCGTGCGTAGGCGACGATGCCGCCCCGGAACCAGCTCGCCGCGTCCGGGGCGGCGCCGAGCGCGGCCGCGACCCGGCCCGAGGTGAGCGATTCGGCGCAACCGACCGTGAGGCCGCGCGCGAGCGCGGCCGCCGCGAGTCGCGAACACACCTCGGTGGTGTGTGCGGCGTGCGGCGGCGGTCGGTGCCTCATGAGCGGTGGACTACCCGGTCCGGGCCGATGCCACACCGGGTGCGGCAGGCGGGTTTGCCGGGGCCGGGTGCGGGGTATCCCGGTCGGATGGGTGACAACGACGACGACGGCTCCGCGCGGTTGCCGATGCCGCGCGGCCCGCTGTCCTGTGCGGTCGTGTCCGTCCTGCGCGGAGGCCCGGCCGGGTCGATGGGTAGGCCACCGGACCCCGAGCACGCGGATCCGCTCGGTGGGGACCTGCAGTTGGCGCTGCAGGTGTGCTACGAGGTGCACTATCGCGGTTTCGTCGGCGTCGACCCCGACTGGGAGTGGGATCCGGACCTGCTCGGGGTGCGGGCGGCGATGGAGCGGCGGTTCCTGGACCGGCTGCATACCGCGCTGCCCGGCGGCACCGACGCCGACGCCGCGCTCGCCGAGGTCGCCGCGGACGGTGTCGATGACGGGTCCGTCGCGGCGCACCTGCGGGACACCGGGACGTGGCAGCAGATGCGCGAGTACTTCGCGCACCGGTCGATCTACCACCTCAAGGAGGCCGACCCGCTGGTGTGGGCCGTGCCCCGGCTGCGGGGCGCGCCGAAATGCGCGTTCGTCGCCGTCGAATTCGACGAGTTCGGTGCGGGCAGGCCGGGACACATGCACTCGAGGCTGTTTGAGGATCTGCTCCGCGCCGCCGATCTCGACCACCGCTACCTCGGCTACCTGGACGATGTGCCCCCCGAGACCCTGGCAACGGTCAATCTGGTGACGCTGTTCGGGTTGCGGCGCAGCCTGCGGGGCGCGCTCGTCGGGCATTTCGCGACCGCGGAGACGACGACCCCACCGAGTGCCAGGGCGCTGGTGCAGGCGCTGCAACGGATGGATGCGCCGCCCGCATGCACCCGCTTCTACGCCGAGCACGTCGAGGCCGACGCGGTGCACGAGCAGGTGCTGCGCCACGACGTGGTCGGGGCGCTGCTCGACGACGAGCCGGCGCTCGCGTCCGACGTGGTGTTCGGGGTCCAGGCCACGCAGCTGCTCGAGTCCAGGCTCGCCGAGCACCTGCTGCACTGCTGGCGCGGGGGGACGAGTTCCCTTCTGCCGGTGCATGAGACATGAGCCGGCGAGAGATGGCGAGGGCAGGCGGATGACCGTGCGCAACGGCCCCCGGCCGGACACCGTTCGGCCCGGCCCCGACCGGATCGTGCGCCTGCCCGGCGTGTACCGGCCGCAGGAGGACACCCACCTGTTGTGTGCGGCGCTCGCGTCGCTCACCCTCCCCCGCGGATCCCGCGTCCTGGACTACTGCACGGGATCCGGCGCGGTCGCGGTGGCCGCCGCGCGGCGCGGTGCCGACCGGGTCGTCGCCGTCGACGTCTCGGTGCGGGCGGCGGTGTCGGCGTGGACCAACGCCCGCCTGCGGCGGCTACCGATCGAGGTGCGCCGCGGCGGTCTCGACGTCGCCCGCCGCTGCGGGCCGTACGACGTCGTGCTGGCGAACCCGCCCTACGTCCCGGTCGGCGCCGGGGACTCCGCGCGCCGGTCGGGCTGCTGGGATGCGGGCCCGGACGGCAGGGACGTCGTCGGGCCGCTGTGCCGGGAGGCCCGGGCGCTGCTGCGGCCCGGCGGCGTGCTGCTGATCGTGCACTCCGAGGTCACCGACCCCGAACGGACGCTCGCCGAACTGCGAGCCAACGGGGTGCGCGCGGGCCGGGTGCGGCGGGCTCTGATTCCGTTTGGGCCGGTGATGCGCAGCAGGGCGGCGGCGCTGACCGCGCACGGGCTCATCGCGGCGGGACAGGCCTGGGAAGAGGTGGTGGTGATTCGTGGTGACCGGCCGGCGGGATGACCCGCCCGAATGGAACTCGCCGGAGGCGGAGGTGCTCCGGCGCGTGCCGGGCGGCCCGGTGCTGGTGCGGGGTCCGGTGCGGATCACCACCGACGACGGCCGGGTCGTGGTGGCGGACCGGTTCGTTGTCGCCGTGTGCCGCTGCCTGCGCAGTTCGATCCACCCGCTCTGCGACACCAGCCATCGAGCGCTCGCCCACCGCCGGCGCGACGACGGAGGCTGATATGGCGCGCGCTGCGAATGATCAGTCGTCGGACAGGTCGGCACGAAGGTCGGCGAGGGTGCGGGCCAGCAGGCGGGAGACGTGCATCTGCGAGATCCCCAGCCGCTCCGCGATCTGCGTCTGGGTAAGTCCGCTGAAGAAGCGGAGCACGAGGATGGTGCGTTCCCGTTCGGGGAGTCTGTTCACGGCAGGCGCGATCGTGACGAGTCCCTCGACGTTCTCGAGCGCGTCGTCGTCCTCGCCGAGGGCGTCGAGCAGCGGGGCCTCGGCGTCGCCGTCCCTGGCGCCCGCGTCGATCGACACCGTCTGGTAGGCGGAGCTGGCCAGGAGACCCTCCGCCACCTCGACCGGGTCGACGCCGATCTCCCGCGCGATCTCGCCCGCAGACGGGGACCGGCCGAGGGTCTGCGACAGGGTTTCCACGGCGCGCGCGATCGCGAGGTGCAGGTCCTTCAGCTTCCGCGGCACCCGCATCGACCAGCCGGCGTCCCGGAAGTGGTGCCGGATCTCCCCCATGATCGTGGGGACCGCGAAGGCGATGAAGTCCGTCCCCCGGTCGACGTCGAAGCGGTCGACGGCGCTGAGCAGGCCGAGTCGCGCCACCTGGATCAGGTCGTCCTGCGCTTCGCCCCGGCCGCGGAAGCGCCGGGCGATGTGTTCGGCCAGCGGCAGTGCGCGAGTGATGATCTCGTCGCGGACGGCGCTCGCCTGCTCCGGTTCCCGGCGCATCCGCTCGAACAGGTCGGTCAGGTCGTCGTAGGAGTCGGATGGGTTCGGGTCGCGTCCGCGGCCGGCGACCTCCACTAGGCGTCGCCACCCCTCGATCGGACGAACTCGACGCGGGTGCGGAACCCGCCCGCCGCGAGCGGTTCCCGCGTCACGTCGATCGCATCGGTGAGCGCGCGCAGCACGTGCCATACGAAGCCGCGCTCGTCGGGATGGCGGTCCGACGCGGTGTCGGTCCACGCCCGCACTCGGAGCGCACCGGTGGCGGCGTGCAACCGGCAGCTCAGGTCGGCCCCGGGGAGCGCGTCCCCGATCAGGGCCGAGCACACCTCGTCGACCGCCAGCTTCACATCGGCCGCATCGTCGAGGGTGAACCCTCCGAGCAGGGCGACGGTTTCGGCCATCGCACGGAGCACCGGCAGCTCCCCCAGATCGGCGCGGACCCGCACCTCGACCGGGTATCGCGGCACCACCGCACCCGGCCGTGTCACGTCACCTTTCGACATCCGTACCCCCGTCCCTGCAGGTGGACTGTGGTCGCGCCAAGGCTACCGCCGCGGAGGCCGTCGGTCGCGGGCGTTGACGGGTCCGGGGTGGCGCCGACCCGCGGGCAGGGCCACGATCGGGTGGTGGCTACCGATCAGGGACCAGACGAGCAGGCCGACCAGCCGACCGGCCGCGGGGAGAACGCCGACCGGCGGGTCAACGACAGCTGGCCGCACCTGCTGCGGCTCGGAGCGCTGGTGATCGGGTTCGTGATCGTCGGGTTGCTGCTGATCGCGTGGCTCAACCAGATGGCGTGACGAACGGCGGGGTCGGCGGACCGCCGCCGTCCCCGGTCTTGACGAATCCGACGTCGGTGCGAAACCCGTTGGGGTCGAGTGGATATCGATGCGCACTGAGGTTGTCGGTGAGGGTGCGCAGCACGTGCCAGCCAAAGGTGCGTTCGTCGGGATGGTGATCGGTCGCGGTGTCCGTCGACACGCCGACGCGCAGCGCGCCGACGGTGGGGGTGAGTCGGCACACCAGTTCGGCGCCGGGAAGGGCGTCCCGGATCAGCACCGAACACACCTCGTCCACCGCCAGCGTCACGTCCGACACCTCGTCGAGGGTGAAGTCGCCGAGCAGCGCCACGGCTTCGGTGACCGCACGCAGCAGCGGCAGTTCCTCGAAGCCGCCACCCACCCGGACCTCCACGGACGCGGTGGTCCACCTTCCGGTTCGTACCGGGCCGTTCGCCGGCATGCCGCCACCCTCACCTCGATGCGCGGAGCGGTGCGTCCCCTCGGCGAGAACCGCTCCCCTGACGTGCCGCGACGCTTCGATGGGGCGTACCCGGGTGGGGCGGCCGATAAACCCGATGTGCTGCCGGCCAGGCGAGGCGCCGAACGGATGCGGGTTCGGTAGCCTCGATGCCGGGAGTGTCCCACGGTCGGCTCGCTTCGGACCGACACGACGGAGGTGCGCGATGCCTGTGGTCGCCGCACCGCAACGGCCGCCGGTCGGCCTCCGGTGACCGCCCCCGGAAGCCGGAACCCGGTCGCGGCGATCCGCGACTCGCTGACCGCGGCGCTGCGCGCGCGGGTCGATCCGTTGCAGGCGCTGCTCCGTACCTGTTCCGACTGCCTCGACGTCCTCGCGGTGGACGGGATGTCGGTGGTGATGACCACCGCTGCCGGGCATCGTCAGACGTTGTATGCGAGCGATCCGCTGGCCGCGGAAATCGAGGCGCTGCAATTCTCGCTCGGGGAGGGCCCGAGCCTGGAATCAGTCCGGGCCAGGGGGCCGGTTCTGGTGCCCGACCTGGCGGCGCGGACCGCCGGGGGGTGGCCGGTGTTCGCAGGCGAGGTCGGCGCGCTCCCGGTCGCGGCCATCTTCGCGTTCCCGCTGCAATCCGGTGCGCTCGTTCTTGGATCGATGGACCTGTACCGCACCGCCGCTGGGTGGCTGGACACCGACGAACTGGCGGTCGCGCTGCAGGTGGTCGACGTCATCACCCTCGCGGTGCTCGGGCTCGGCACCGAACCGGGGATGCCGGAACACCATTGGTTCGCTGACATGTCGCACAACACCGACGTCGTCCATCAAGCCACCGGAATGCTCGTCGCCCGGTATCAGATCTCGGTTGGCGCGGCGTTGGCGCGGCTGCGCGGCTACGCCTTCGCCAACGGCCGCCTCGTCGAGGCGGTCGCCCGTGACGTCACCACCCGTCAACTGAACCTTGAGGACATGGATACGTGACCATTCGACCAGCACCGACCCCCACGAACCCGACTACGCTGGGATTCGGGGCGCAGCGAGGCATGTGCACCGGCAAAGCGGCAGGAGATGACAATGCCTTCCAGTGCTGACCGGGAGTCGCGGTTGGTCCACGCCTTTGTGGAAATGGCGGACACGCTCGTCGACGACTACGACATCGCCGACATTCTGCACCAGCTGGTCAACCACTGCGTCGACCTGCTCGACGCCGCAGCCGCGGGACTGCTGCTCTCGGATCAGCGCGGTGGCCTGCAGGTGCTCGCGTGCTCGTCGGAGCGGACGCGGCTGCTCGAACTTTTCCAGATCCAGGTCGACGAGGGCCCCTGCCTGGAGGCGTTCTCCACCGGCGAGGTGGTCGCGGCGAGGGACCTGACGACGGAGATCGAGCGGTGGCCGCGCTTCGCGCCCGAGGCTGTCGCCCAGGGCTTCCGGTCGGTGCACGCGCTGCCGCTGCGGTTGCGGCAGCAGACGATTGGTGCGTTGAACCTGTTCGGCACGCAGCCGGGGAGGTTGTCGGAGCAGGACATCCAGGTTGCCCGCGCGCTCGCCGACACCGCGACGATCGGGATCTTGCAGGAGCGGGCGCTGCGACGTGCGGAGATCCTCACCGAGCAGCTACAGACCGCGCTGAACAACCGGGTGACGATCGAGCAGGCGAAGGGCATCCTCGCGCAGGCCGGTGGCCTCGACATGGGACAGGCGTTCGACGTGCTCCGCGACCACAGTCGCAGCACGAGCAGCCGGCTCTCCGACGTCGCACACGCGGTGGTGACCGGGGAGATGCCGCCTGCGACGTTGCTGACGGCCCGTCTCTGATCTGATCGCAGGTTCGATGCGACACCCTCACCGGCGACCCAGGTCGCGCCACCCGGCGAGCACCGCGTGGACGGCTTCGGCGCCCTGCAGCGGCTGTGGCGGCGCGGGCAGGTCCGCCGGGTACAGCAGGAAGGGCACGGTCTGCGGCCCGCCGAGCCCGCCGTGCGACCCGACCTGCTCCTCGAACGCGGCGACCTCCCCGATGTCCGGTCGGTAGCGGCCGCCGATCATCAGGTCGGCGACGTTGTCGAAGCCGTCGGTGCGGCGGATCCGGTCCAGCGTGCCGGGGCCGAACCCGGCCAGCGGATCCTCCCCGGTCACCACGCCCTCCCGGACATCGACGCTGCCCGCGGGTCCGAGGACGACGGACCCGCCGTGGTCCCGGGCGACGAGGACGAACCCGATGCCGGGGTGTGCGGTCAGGGCGGGCAGCAGTCCCGGATGGTGGGCGTCGATCCATTCGCGGGTCGCCCGGCCGGGGGTCTGCGGGAAGCTGACCAGTCCGAGGTTCCCGGAGGCGAGCACCACCGGCGTCCGCGGGTCCCCCGCCGCGCTGGCCGCCGGGGCGGGCATCCGCAGGCTGGCCTGCACGTAGCCGAGCCCCTCCGCGCCGCGGCCGGTCGCGCCCATCACGCCCGGCTGCGGCGCGGTGCCCGGCTGCCCGCACGCCGCCAGCACCACCTCCTCGAGGGTTGCCCCGTGGCGCTGCCAGAACGTCGGGCCCTGGCTCTGCCCGTGGTCGGACAGCACCACGATCCGGTAGGGGCGGGCGGCCTGCGCGGCGACGGCGACGATCATGCCGATCTCGGCGTCGAGTTTGCGGAGCACGGCGAGGGTTTCGGGCCGTTCGACGCCGGAGTGGTGCGACACCTCGTCGTACCCGACCAGGTCGACGTACACCGGGCTGCGGCCCGCGATGAGGTCGCCGATGACGGCGGCGACCACGACGTCGGTCTCGACGACGGTGGTGAACGCGCGGACCAGGGGGTACAGGCCGCCGCGCCGGATCCGCGGGGTCACCTCGTCGCGGCGCTGACGGTGCGCCTGCCGGACCTCACGGACCGCCTCCGCGACCAGCCGGATGGTGGTGCGGGCCGCGCTCGCGGGGTCGGCGAAGTAGTGGGCGTAGCCGGTGGCGCCGCCGCCCATTCGGGCGCCCCGCATCCGGCTGACGACGAGCACGTTGTCGTCGGCGCCGCCGGTGAAGAGGTTGCCGCGGCTGGCGCCGCCGGCGAGCAGCCCGCCGCGGTGCGCCCGTTCCACCTCGCGGGCGGCGTTGTCGGCGGGGTTGCTGAACACCGCGACGGCATCCCGGGTCTTGTCGTACCACCGGAACGCGGGCACGTTGTGGTTGTCGCCGTACAGGATTCCGAGTTGGCTCGCCCCGGTCTGGCTGCTCCAGTCGGTGTGCCAGGGCACCAGACGGTGGGTGCGCTGGTGCACCAGGGCGGCCAGGTGGGGTACGACACCGTCGCGGATCGCGCGCCGCAGGACGCCGTGCCCGAGGCCGTCGATCTGGATGCACAGCAGCCCGGGATCGTCGGAGCCGGTGGCGGGCGGTCCGCTGCGCCGCAGCCGGGATCGTTGGCGCCGCACCAACATCATCCGGTAGGTGTCGTCGCGGCGGGAGGCGAGGGCGCCCGCGACGACGGACCCGACGAGGGACAGCACCACGGACAGCGCGAGCAGGTCGCGGGCGCGGTCCACGGCGGCGAGCGGGACCAGCCACACCGCGATCACCATCAGCAGCCAGTTGCCCGCGAACGCGCCGATGAACAGCAGCGCCGGCCCGACCCACAGCATCGCCCGCACCAGGATCGGCCACAGGATCACCGACAGCGCACCGAACACCAGGGCGAGCAGCAGCGCCGCGGGCACGGTCGAGAGGGGGCCGCCGCCGGGCACCGCGTGGAGGCGGACACCCGGCAGCGCGAGGTCCGTGAGCACCAACGCCAGCGCGGAGATCAGCCACAGCACCGCGAATTCGGTGGCGGATCGGGCCGCGGACCGCACAGCACGCATCGACGGACCTCCTTCTTCGTCGGATCGTAGGCGGGCGGGCCGGTGCTACCGTCGAGGCACGACGAATGCCCGCACCCGGAAAGGGTGAATTGCGATGGCGATCGAACACGTCGACGTGCTGATCGTGGGTGCCGGTCTGTCCGGTGTCGGGGCGGCCTGCCATCTGCGGCGGGACCGGCCGGGAACCTCGGTGGCGGTGCTGGAGGCGCGGGACCGGATCGGCGGCACCTGGGACCTGTTCCGGTATCCCGGGGTGCGCTCGGACTCCGACATGTACACCCTCGGCTACTCGTTCCGGCCGTGGACCGATGCGATGGCGATCGCCGACGGCGCCGCCATCCTCGACTACGTCCGGGAGACGGCGGCGGAGTACGACGTACAGGAGTGGATCCGGTTCGGGCACCGGGTGGTTGCGGCCCGGTGGGACTCGGCGACGGCCCGCTGGACGGTCACCGCGGACCACCACGGCCCGGTGGAGTTCACCTGCGGGTTCCTGTTCGTGTGCAGCGGCTACTACGACTACCGCGGCGGGTATCGTCCGCGGTTCCCCGGCATGGACGGGTTCCGGGGCGCGGTCGCGGACCCGCAGCACTGGGACGAGACGCTCGACTACACCGGCAAGCGGGTGGTGGTCATCGGCAGCGGCGCGACCGCGGTGACGCTGGTGCCCGCGATGGCGGCGAGGGCGGCGCACGTGACGATGCTGCAGCGCTCCCCCAGCTACGTGCTGTCGTTGCCCGCGCGGGACACGCTGGCGCGGCGGCTGCGGACGGTGCTGCCGGACAGGTGGGTCTACCCGCTGATCCGGTGGAAGAACGTGCTGCGGATGGCGGTGTTCTACGAGCTGAGCAGGCGCAGGCCGGAGGTGGTGAAGGGGCTGCTGCGCAGGGGGGTGCGGTCGGCGCTCGGACCCGGCTTCGACCTGCGGCACTTCACGCCGCGATACGACCCGTGGGATCAGCGGATGTGCTTCGTCCCGGACGGGGACCTGTTCGCGGCCCTCCGGTCGGGGTCGGCGTCGGTGGTCACCGACACCGTCAAGTCGTTCACCGAGACTGGGATCCGGCTGGGGTCGGGTGCGGAGCTGCCCGCGGACGTGGTGGTGACCGCGACCGGGCTCGACCTGTTGCCGCTCGGCGGCCTCACCCTGACCGTCGACGGGGCGGAGGTGGCGTTGTCGTCGACGGTGGCCTACAAGGGCATGATGATCGGCGGGGTGCCCAACCTGGCGTTCTGCATCGGGTACACCAACGCGTCGTGGACCCTCAAATGCGATCTGACGGCCACCTACGTCTGCCGGCTGCTGGCCCACATGAGTGAGCACGGGTATCGGCGCTGCACGCCCGGCACCGGGGATCCCGCGATGCGGCGCCTGCCCGCGATCGACTTCAGCTCCGGGTACATCCGGCGCGGCATCGACCGGTTCCCCCGCCAGGGCGACCGCGCGCCGTGGCGGCTGCACCAGAACTATCCGCTCGACGTGCTGGCGTTGCGGTACGGCCCGGTGACAGACGAGGCGATGGTGTTTTCGCGTGACTGACCGCGCGGCGGGAGCGTCCGCGCGCGGTCCGTCGGCCGCGGTCCGGTGGGTCGGGCACGCGACGGTCCTGCTCGAGGACGGGCCGACGACGCTGCTGACCGACCCGGTGCTCACCTCCCGCGTCGGGCATCTGCGGCGGCGCCGCGGACCGGACCCGCTGCGCGGGGCGGATCCCCCGACCCGGCCGGACGCGGTGCTGCTCTCCCACCTGCACGCCGACCACACCCACGTTCCGTCGCTGCGGCTGCTCGACGGGCGGGTCCCGATCGTGGTGCCGCGCGGGGCGGTGGACGCGTTTGCCGGACTGCGCCGATTCGGGGATCGGCTGGTCGAGTTGGCGCCGGGCGAGCAGGCGACGGTGGGCACGGTCACGGTGCGGGCGGTGCCCGCCGACCACGACGGGCGGCGGTGGCCGCGGGGTCCGCGGGTCCGGGCGGTCGGGTACGTGATCGAGGGGGCGGTGACCACCTATTTTGCCGGCGACACCGCGCTCGATCCGGGGATCGCGGCGTGGGTGCCCGCCTGCGATCTCGCGCTGCTGCCGGTGGGCGGGTGGGGGCCGAATCTCGGTCCGGGACATCTGGATCCGGCGTCGGCGTCCCGGGCGGCGCGGCTGGTGTCCGCGGCGTTGACGGTGCCGGTGCACTTCGGGACGCTGTGGCCGATCGGGATGGACGCGGTTCGGCCGCGCCGGTTCACCGAGCCGGGCGGCGACCTGGTCCGCCGGGTCGCCGCCGAGGGCATGAGGGCGGTGGAGTTGGCGCCGGGGCAGCGCCTGCGGGTGCGGTGACCGCGCGCAGGGTTTGCGAATCGTGACCTGGGGGTAACCGGCTCGGGCCGCGGCCACCGGGAAACGGTGGCAGCATCGAACTGGTCGGGAATCTGTTTCGGACAGCGCAAGGTGGTACCGAGCATGAGTGATTCGGCCGGTGTGAATGCTCGTCCCGGAGACGGTGAGCTGGCGGGCCTGCGGGCCGAACTGGACGGCGTCGACGACCGACTCCTCGACACGATCCGGGAGCGAATCGAGATCTGCACCCGGATCGCCCTGGTGAAACGGCGGCATTCGATCCCGGTGGTGCAGCCGCACCGGATGGGGGCGGTGCACGAGCACGCGCGCAGCTACGCAGCGCGCCACGACCTGTCGCCCCAGTTTCTTCGAGCGGTGTACGACCTGCTGATCGCGGAGACCTGCCGGGTCGAGGACCGGGTGATCGCCGAGGCGGCACCCGGCTCGGTCCTGGTGCCGGAGTCCGATCGGGACTGAGGGGGCGCGATGCGGACCTTGCTGATCGACAACTACGACTCGTTCACCTACAACCTCTACGCGCTGCTGGCCGAGGTGAACGGGCAACCGCCGACGGTGCTCACAAACGACGCGTCCTGGGCGTCGGTGCGGCTGTCGGACTTCGACAATGTGGTGATCTCGCCGGGGCCGGGCCGGCCGGACCGATTCCGGGACTTCGGGATCAGCGCGCAGGCGCTGCGGGAGAGCGGCCTGCCGGTGCTCGGGGTGTGCCTCGGGCATCAGGGGCTGGTGCACCTGTTCGGGGGGCGGGTGATCGCGGCGCCGGAGCCGCGGCACGGGCGGATCAGCGTGATCCGGCACGACGGTAGCGACCTGTTCGCTGGCCTCCCGTCGCCGTTCCGTGCGGTGCGCTACCACTCGTTGGCGGCGGTCGACCTGCCGCCGGACCTCGCGCCGACGGCGTGGGCGGAGGACGGCGTGCTGATGGGCGTGCGGCACCGGGAGCGACCGCTGTGGGGGGTGCAGTTCCATCCGGAGTCGATCTGCACCGAGCACGGACGCGCCCTGCTCGGCAACTTCGCGGCGCTGACACCGATCCGGTCGCGGCCGCCAGCCCGCCCGCCCGATCCCGAGCCCGCCGCCGCGGTGCCCGATCACCGGTACCGGGTGCGCAGCGTCCGCGTCGACCGGGCCGTCGACGCGGAGGCGCTGTACGCGCGGCTCTTCGCGGCGGGGCCCAACGGATTCTGGCTCGACGGGTCCGCCGCGGCCTCCGCCGACGGCCGGTTCTCCGTGCTGGGCGATGCCTCCGGACCGCGCGCCGAGTACGTCACCTACCGGGTGACGGAAACGACGGTGCGGGTGCATCGTTCGGACGGATCGACGGAGGAGGTGCGGAGCACCCTGTTCGACTACCTCGAGGAGCAGTTGCGGGTGCGCGCGGTCCCGCCCCGGTCGGACCTGCCGTTCGGCTTCTGCCTCGGCTACGTCGGCTATCTCGGGTACGAGCTGAAGGCCGACACCTGCGGTCAGCTGGCGCACGCCTCCGAACGGGACGACGCCGCCGTCGTGTTCGCGGACCGGGCGGTGGTCGTCGACCACGACGGTGGGTGCGTGCACCTGCTGGCCCTCGACGACGGGACCGCCGACCCCGACACCGACCGCTGGCTGCGGAAGACGGCCGCGACCGTCGTCGACGTCGCCGACGGCGGCGGTGCGGGCGGTGCCCCCGCGGCCGCTCCCCCGCTGGTGCCCGCGGCCGCGGACGTGCCGATCGTGTTCCGGCACGACCGGGACACCTACCTGCGGTTGATCGAGCAGTGCATGTCGGAGATCCGGTCCGGCGAGACGTACGAGGTGTGCCTGACCAACGCGGCGACCGTGCACCGCGCCCTCGACCCGCTGGCCGGGTACTCGTGCCTGCGGGAGATCAGCCCCATGCCGTACGGGGCGTTGCTGCAGTTCGCGGGCGCGTCCGTGCTCAGCGCGTCCCCGGAACGCTTCCTGCGGGTGCGGGCGGACCGGACGGTGGAGTCGAAACCGATCAAGGGCACCCGCCCCCGCTCGGCCGACCCGGACCTGGATCGCGCGCTGCGCCGCGACCTGCTGCTCAGCGAGAAGGACCGGGCCGAGAACCTGATGATCGTCGACCTGGTTCGCAACGACCTGTCCCGGGTGTGTGTTCCGGGGTCGGTGCACGTGCCGTCGCTGTTCGACGTCGAGACGTACACCCCGGTGCATCAGCTGGTGTCGACGGTGCGCGGCACCCTGCGCGCGGGGACGTCGACGGTGGCGTGCGTGCGGGCCGCGTTCCCCGGCGGGTCGATGACCGGGGCGCCGAAGGTGCGGACGATGGAGATCATCGACAAGCTCGAGGCGGGCCCGCGCGGGGTGTACTCCGGTGCGATCGGCTACTTCTCGCTGTCCGGGACCGCGGACTTCTCGATCGTGATCCGCACG
This sequence comes from Rhodococcus sp. NPDC058532, assembly GCF_042719255.1. NCBI lineage: Bacteria > Bacillati > Actinomycetota > Actinomycetes > Mycobacteriales > Nocardiaceae > Rhodococcus > Rhodococcus sp. NPDC058532. The sequence goes on along the minus strand of NZ_JBHXNU010000005.1, from coordinate 169,006 downwards.
ATGGTCGCCGCGGGCGCGACGGTGACGTTCGGGGTCGGCGGCGCGATCGTCGCGCTGTCGGACCCGGAGGACGAGTTCGAGGAGACGATGGTGAAGGCGCTGTCGATGCGGCGGTGCCTGTCCGTGGCCGGCGAGGGGCCGTGACCGGTCCGGCCGCGGGCAGGACCGTGGTCGTCGCCGGCGGTGCGGGTGCGGTCGGGGCGCTGCTGGCGCGCTCGTGGACCGGGGACGGCGCGTCGGTGGTCGCGGTCGACGTCCGGGACGGTCCCGGCGGCGACATCCGTCGCCCGCCGCCACCGGTGCAGCGGCTGATCCGCTCGGCGGACGTGCTGGTCCTCGCGGTCCCGGAGGGGGTGGCGCTGGCGGCGGCCGCATCGGTGGCCCCGCTGCTGCGGCCCGGGTCGGTGCTGGTGGAGACCCTGTCGGTGAAGTCCCGGTTCGCCGACCGGGTCGATTCCCTCCCCTGGGGCGACGGGGTCGCGGTGCTCGGGATCAACCCGATGTTCGCGCCGTCGTTGGCGATGCCGGGACGCCCGGTCGCGGCCGTGATCCACCGCGGCGGCGGCGCGGCGGACACGGTGCTCGCGGAGCTGCGGTCGTGGGGCGCGCGGGTGCGGCCGACGACCGCGGACCGGCACGATCGGGTGTGCGCGGCGATGCAGGCCCTCACCCACGCCGCGGTGCTCTCGTTCGGGTTGGCGCTGGCCGACCTCGGGGTGGACGCCGACGAGACGGCCGCGTTGGCGCCGCCGCCGTTCGCGGTGCTGTCGGCGCTGCTCGCGCGGATCACCGGCGGCACCGCAGAGGTGTACCGGGACGTGCAGGTCGCGAACCCGGGCGCGGCGGCGGCGCGGGAGGCGTTGGCGCGGGCGGTGTCCCGGCTGTCGGCCGCCGCGGCGGCCGACCCGGGCGACTTCGCCGGCCTGCTCGCCGACGCGGGCGCACCCCTCGCCGACCACGCCGCCGGGTACGCCGACCTGTGCGCGCGCCTGTTCGAGGGGACGGTCCGATGACCGGCAGGCTGCCCGCCCACGATCCGGCCGATCCGGTGGAGACGGCGGTGATCCGCGGCCTGGTCCGGAGCTGGCCGCGGCGGGCGACGGTGCGGCGCACCGAACCCGACCTGGACGGGCCGACGATGGACGACCTGTTCGACCCGGCCCGCGCCGACTACCCGGCGGCGCTGCTGCCGTTCACCGGGCATCCGGTGTACGAGGGGCTCGACGGGACCGCGCGGGCGCGGATCCGGTCGTGGGCGTGGATCGCCTACAACAAGAACGTGATGGACGTCGAGCAGGACGTGGTGACACCGGGTTTCGGGTTGCTGTTCCGGGATGCGTTCGGCACCGGCCTGTCCGACACGGCGCGGGCATCGGTGCTGCAGGCGATGGTCGACGAGGAGTATCACACGCTGATGCACCTGAACGGGTCCGCGCTGGTCCGGCGCAGGCGCGGATGGCCGCTCCCGGACGCGGCGCTCCCCGACGCGCTGCTGGTGCGCAGGCACCGGGACGCGGTCGCCGCGGCGGACACGCCCCGCGCCGCCGCGTTGACCACACTGGCGTACGCGACGGTCGCGGAGACGTCGATCGGCGACTACCTGGCGTTGATTGCCGACGACGACACGGTCCAGCCGGTGCACCGGGCGACCATCGCGCTGCACCGCCGCGACGAGTGCGCGCACGCGTCGGTGGCGGCGGAGCTGCTCGTGCTGGTGCACGCGGGGCTCGACGCCCGCGACCGGGGCACGCTGATCGCGGCGCTGCGCGCCGGTGTCGACGCGTTCACCGCCACCGACCTGTCGGTGTGGTCGGCGATCCTGCACGCCGAGAACGTGACCGGCGCCGACGCGATGCTGCGCGAGGTCGCCGCCGACCCCGACCGGCGCCGATTCCTGCAGGACTGCACCGCGATTGACCGCCTGCTTGACCGGTTCGCCGTGCCAGGTCCGTGATCGGCACGCTCAGGAGTCGCGGGCGGCGCTGCGCGTCAGGTCCTCGGCGAGCATCACGATGATGCCGCTGGGGCCGCGGACGTAGGTCAGCCGGTAGAGATCCCGGTAGGTTGCGACGCCGCGCAGGGGGTGGCAGCCGTGCCGGGCGGCGGTCGCGAGGGCGGCGTCGAGGTCGTCGACGGCGAACGCGACGCGGTGCATGCCGATCTCGTTGGGGCGGGTGGGTGTCGTCTCGATCGGATCGGGGTGCAGGTACTCGAAGAGTTCGAGGCGTCCGGTGCCGTCGGGGGTGTGGAGCATCGCGATGCGGGCGTGGTTGCCGTCGAGGCCGACGGCGGTGTCGGTCCACTCGCCGCTGACCGTGTCCCGCCCGAGGACGGTCAGGCCGAGGTCGGTGAAGAAGCCGACCGCCTCGTCGAGGTCCCGGACCGCGATGCCGACGTTCTCGAGTCGAATGGGCATACCTGTAGGCTAACGCGTCTGTGCTGCTTGCGTTCCCGGCATGCCGTGGGCGCCGTGCCCCACGGCCTGGAGATCGTCCTACTCCGTGGCCTTGGGGTGTCCGGTGCCCGCGGCCTTGAACCACAGGGTGCGCCGACCGGGATCGACGAGATACCACAAGCGGCCGCCGGCAGTGACCTCGTACTGCCACTGCTCCATCACCGACCCACCGTGCACGGCGGTCGCCAGCGAGCCCTTGAGCTGATGGTGTCGCGAGGTCGGGGCGGGAGTGTCCGGACGCGACCGCAGCTCGCGCCAGCAGGCGAGGGTGTTCGCCTGCGCCTGCTGACACAGCGCCTCCCAGCCCTTGACCGCGTCGGTGGTGGCGAACCGCAGCTCCCACCCGCCGGCCGGGTCCGCTGGCGGGGCGACCCGGTCGCCGCGTTTCGGGCTCACGCAGCGTCGCCGGGCGCGGGAACCTCGCCGAGGTCGTCGCCGGTGTCCGCGGCCAGGATCGCGGCCAGCTCTGGGTCGGCGAACGCTTCGGCGGTGTGCCGCCAGGCGTCGATCACGTGCACCACCGGGGTCGGGTTGTCGAGCGACTCGGCCGCCCGCAAAGTGGCGACCAGCTCGACGATGAACTCCTGCACGTCGTCGCGGGGCAGGAACGCCACCCACGGGAACACCTCGGGCAGCACATCGGTCACCACCTCCCGTGCCCGCGGGTCACGTTGCATCACCGCCACGAACATCCGCGTCGTCACCGACGCCGCGGTGTGCTCGAGCTCGGCCCGCGCCGCCGTGGTCAGTACCAGGTCCTCGGCGTCGCGACGGCGCACCAGCAGCGACTGGGCGGTCGAACGCCGCAACCGTTCGACCGTCGCCTTCCCTCGCAGTTGCAGGTCGGAGAACGACACTTCATCCACCGTCATGCATCTAAACTACTTCTAAAGTCTGCGGAAGTCGAGCTTCCGACAGGATCGGCCATGGTCAGCCGCGCCCCGGCACCACCGCGATCGTGCCGGTGCACACCGCGTTCTGCGGATTGACGAACCACCAGCCCGCGCCGGTCTGCACGGTGACGGTGAAGTCGACGGTCCCGACGCCGGTCCAGGTGCGGTTGATCGGGATGCCCGGCTTCTGCTGCCAGGCGGCCTCGTCGCTGACGCTGCGGCCGGACGCGCCGGTGGTGGTGTTGCGCCAGTCGACGAGGACGCGGGTGCCGTACCAGTTGGGGCCGATGCTCGGGATCAGGCCGCCGGGCGGCGTCGGCAGTTCGTTGCCGCCGCTGAGCAGGATCGCCGGTTCCAGTTCGCCGCCCGGCGGGCGGGACTCCCCCGACGCGGCGTGCACGGTCCAGGTGAACGGCGGCGCCCAGAACAGCGGATTGGCGCTGGAGCAGGTCATCGTCGTCGAGGTCGGTGCCGGGTCCGCGGCCGCAACCCCGCCACCCCCGACGACGGTCGCGGTGGCCAGCCCGGCAGTGACGGCGGCCGCGGCGGCCGCCCGGCGCACGAGTCGAGTACTCATCATGTCCTCCCCTTGGTCATGAAGCATGGTCCTGCCAGGTTATTCGTTCGCGCAACGGAATTCATTACGGCGTCAGGGTGCGAGCGCGGCGTTGTGCGGGGTGAGCAGGGCGCCGAGCAGGTGGTGGCCGTCGGCCGAGTCCAACGGGATGACGCCGCCGACCGCGACGACGGCCGGATGCGAGGGCACGTCCGGGGGTGCGGCGAGCATCCAGGACAGCGTGTTCTCGTCGTGTCGGGGCCGGAACCCGATGCCGTCGGCGTCCGGGTTGGCGGCGAGAATGGCCGCAGCCCATCGCCGGGTGTGGAGGTAGCCGGACGGATCGCATTTGGTGAGCCACACTTCGGCGTTGATCCGGGCGGCTCCGGTCCCGGTCAGGTCGACCACCCGCACCGCGCGGGTGGTCTGCAGTTCGCTCAGCACCCGGCCCGCGATCCGCACGCGCGGGATCAGTCGGGGTGACTGGCCGACGGGCAGGCTCCGGCACAGCGTCTCGGCGACGGCGGCCGCCGGACTGTCGCCCACGTACAGGTAGGCATACGAGCCGTCGAGACTGTCGTACCGGCCTCCGACGCGTGGTCGCGGCCGGGGGGCGGGATTCAGGTCGGCCGCGCCGCGGGCGGCGCTGTGAATCCGCCAGAGGGAGGTACCCGCCGCGATCGTCGTGATCCGGGCGGCGGGAAGCGGTACGGGTGGATCCGGGTAGGTCACGCCGCGGCTCAGTCTGCGGTCAGGTCGTCGGCCATGTCGCGCAGGTCCTCGTCGTGCCCGCCGGCGGCGGCGAGCTCGGCGGGCGGGCGGGGGTCATCGGCGAACGCGGTCGGGGTCAGCCACCAGGAGGCGACGCCCCACGGGTCATCCTTCGCGCCGAGGCGGGCATTGATCTCGGCGACGATCGGCAGCACCCGCTTGCGCGCGGCATCGAATTGGAAGGCCGGATAGAGCTTCTGCCCGCCGACGGGCAGCGCGACGACGGTGCCCGACGCGGCAAGGCGACTTGCGGTGTTGCGGCTGGTGGCGGATCGGCCGAGCACCCGGCTGACGGTCGTGGAGTCGAGCATCTCGTTGGCGTCGACGATCGCGCCGAGGGCGTCGGTGACGATTCGGGTGCGGGCGACGGCCGCGGCCGCGGGATTGGTCACCACCCGCTCGTGGTGGAGCGCGAGCGTCGGGCTCATCGCGAGCAGCGCCGTGACGTCGTCGCGGACCGGTCGCAGGGTCGGCCGCCGGGAGATCTCCGCGGCAACGAGCTCGACGAGGTCCTCGTCGGACAGGGCGTGGATGGAGTCGCGGACGCGATCCTTGTTGGCGAGCATGGCGGCCTCCTCGGGTGCCACCACTGTATCGCGTACCTTCCGTGTCGTCACGGCGCGTGGTGCGTCGCCAGATACTCGTCGAGCACGGGCCCGACGACGGCGAGGACCTCCGGTTCGATCATCTGGTTGTGCTCGCAGTCCACCTCGACCTCCCGGATGCCGCCGGTGACGGCGCCGCGCCACTCCTGCGGCGAGTGGTCCCCGGTCGCGGACCGGCTCGCGCGGAAGAACAGCAGGTCGCCGTCGAACACGTCGGGCCGGAACGCCCGCATCAGGCGCGTCGAGTCGGTGAATCCGGCGTTGATCCGCTGCAGGTGCTCCGCGGTCAGGCCGGTGTCCTGGCCGAACGATTCGTCGAGCAGCTCGACCGCCCGCTCGTAGGTCAGGTCGTCGTCGCCCGCGGGCAGGTCCTCGATGCCGAGGCCGTGCAGCAGTTCCCCGACGGTGAGGGTGTCGGGGGTGTCGTCGTCGGCCTCGACGTAGCTGTCCATGATCGCCAGCGTCGCCACCTCCTCGCCGCGCGAGCGGAGTTCGACCGCGACCGCGTGCGCGATCACCCCGCCGAGGGACCAGCCGAGCAGGTGGTACGGCCCGTGCGGCTGCACCGCCTGCAGCTCCCGCACGTAGCGGGCCGCGAGGTCGGTGACCGAGGTGATGTGCGGGCCGCCGCTGAGGACGGGCAGCTGCAACCCGTACGCGGGGCGGTCCGCGGACAGGTGCCGCATCAGCCCGGAGTAGCCCCAGGACAGCCCGATCCCGGGATGGATGCAGAACAGCGGCGCCTTGCTGCCCTGGGTGCGCAGCGGAATCAGCACGCTGAGGGCCCGGTCGACGGGAGCGGAACCGCCGGGTTCGTCGACGGCGAGCGCGATCCCGCGCGGCGTCGGGTCCAGGAAGACCGCCTGCAGCGGCAACCGCACACCGAGCCGGGACTGGATCTCCGCGACCAGGCGGGTCGCGACGATCGAGTTGCCACCGAGGTCGAAGAAGCTGTCCACCGCCCCCACCCGCTCGACCTCAAGAACCTCCTCGAAGATCCGGACGACGGCGCGTTCGGTTGCGGTGGCGGGCGGCTGGTACAGGTCGGTGCGGGAGCCGAACTCCGGCGCGGGCAGCGCGCGACGGTCCAGCTTGCCGACCGGGGTCATCGGGACCCGGTCCAGGACGGTGACGGCGGCGGGCACCATGTGCGCGGGCAGCCGCGCCGCGGTGTAGGCGCGCAGCTCCCCCGGGTCCGGGCGCAGGCCGTCGACGCCGACGACGTACGCGGCGAGCATCGTCGCGCCGGACGGTCCGGTGTAGCCGAGGGTGGCGGCGAAGCCGACCGCCGGATGCCCGGACAGGACGGTGTCGATCTCGCCGAGCTCGATCCGGAACCCGCGCACCTTCACCTGGAAGTCGCTGCGGCCCAGATACTCCACCACGTACCTCGTCGCCCCGTCGGCCCCGGCCGTGCCGTCGGTCGCCGGGCGGTCGGGCACGGCCCGCCACCGGACGACGTCGCCGGTGCGGTACATCCCGGTGCCGGGTTCGCCGAACGGGTTGGCGACGAACCGGCCCGCGGTCAGCCCGGGGCGATGGTGGTAGCCGCGGGCCAGGCCCGGCCCGGCGATGTACAGCTCGCCGGGCACCCCCACCGGGACCGGGTGCAGCCGGGTGTCGAGGATCATCTCCTCGAACCCGATCGCGGGGCGGCCGATGTCGACGGCCCGGTCGGCGCTCATCGGTTCGCTGACGCTGGCCTGAATGGTGGTCTCGGTGGGGCCGTAGCCGTTGAACATGTGCCGGTTCCGGGCCCACTTGGCGACCAGTTCGGGCGGGCAGGCCTCGCCGGCGACGGCGAGCACGGCGAGGTCGTCGAGCCCGTCGTCGTCCATCGACGCCAGCGCGGTCGGGGTGATGAACGCGTGCGTGACCCGTTCGCGGCGCAGCAGGTCCGCCAGCTCGGTGCCGCCGAACACGGTGGGCGGCACGATCACCACGTGCGCGCCAGCACCGAACGCCATCATCAACTCGAACACGGAGGCGTCGAAGCTGGGCGAGGCGAGGTGCGAGACCCGGGAGTCCGGTGTCACCCGGAACCGGTCGTGTTCCTCGGCCGTCAGGTTGGCGATGCCGCGGTGGGTGACGATGACACCCTTGGGCAGGCCGGTGGACCCGGACGTGTAGATCAGGTACGCCGGGTGCGCCAGGTGCAGCGGGGCGACGCGGTCGGCGTCGGTGACCGGGTCCGCGGAGAGGGCGCCCAGCTCCCGGCGCAGCGCGTCGTCGTGGACCAGCCACGACACCGTGTCGGGGAGCCCGTCGCGGTGGTCGGGGACGGTCAGGCCGAGGACCGCGGCGGAGTCCCGCAGCATGTACTCGATCCGGTCCGTCGGGTACGTCGGGTCCACCGGGACGAAGCCAGCACCGGCCTTCGCGACCGCCCAGATCGCGAGCACCTCCTCCAGCGACCGGGACAGCCCGAGCGCGACGAAGGTCTCCGGCCCGACGCCGCGGGCGATCAGGGCCCGGGCGAGACGGTTGGACCGCTCGTCGAGTTCCCGGTAGCTGACCCGGCGGTCCCGGAACGTCAACGCAACGGCGTCGGGGTCGACGGCGGCCGCGTCGGCGAGCAGGTCCGGCCACAGCCGGGGGGTGCCGCCGGTCCGCCCGTGCGCGGGCGCGTACTCGGCCAGTTCGACGGCGCCGAGCAGGCCGACGTCGCCGACCGGGCAGGCCGGGTCGGCGGTGACCGCGCGCAGGATCCGCAGGAACCGGTCCGCGAGCGCGCGTACCGTCGCCGGGTCGAACAGGTCGGTGGCGTAGTCGAACGCCGCGGTCATGCCGTCCGGGGTGCCGTCGTCGTCGAACCGTTCGGCGAGGATCAGCTCCAGGTCCTCCTTCGCGACCCGGGTGGACAGGTCCATCGCCTCCGCGGTCAGCCCGGGCAGCTCCAGGTGCGGGGTCTCGGCGTTCTGGAACTCGAGGGACACCTGGAACAGCGGCGAATAGGACGTGGACCGGGGTGGGTTCAGCTTCTCCACCAGCAGCTCGAAGGGCAGGTCCGCGTTGGCGAACGCGTCGAGGTCGAAGTCCTTGACGCGGGCGAGGAAGTCGGTGAACGACTCCGCAGCGTCGATCCGGGAGCGCAGCACGAGGGTGCCGACGAACATGCCGATCATCTCGTCGAGCGCGGCGTCGCCGCGGCCCGCGATCGGGGTCCCGATCGCGATGTCGTCGGTGTCGCCGAGCCGGGCCAGCATCAGCGCGTAGGCGGCGTGCACGGCCATGAACACGGTCGCGCCCTCGCCGCGGGCCAGGTCGGTGACCGCGCGGTGCAGGTCGGCGGGCACCGCGAACTCGACCCGGTCCCCGCGCATCGTCTGCTGCAGCGGCCGCGGCCGGTCCGTGGGCAACGCGATCACGTCCGGCAGGCCGTCGAGCGCGTCCCGCCAGAACCGCCACTGCCGGGCGAGCAGCGACTGCTCGTCGTCCTCGGAGCCGAGGACGCGATGCTGCCAGAGCGTGTAGTCGGCGTACTGCGCGGGCAGCGGCGCCCACGCCGGGGCCCGGCCCGCGCTGCGGGCGACGTACGCGGACATCACGTCCCGGGCCAGGGTGGCGAGCGAGACGCCGTCGGCGCTGATGTGGTGCACCACCACGACCAGGGCGTGGTCGTGCGGGGCGAGGGTGTACAGCGCGGCGCGGACCGGGACCGCGGCACCGACGTCGAAGCCCCTGGCCGCGAATTCGGTGATCCGCGACGGGAGGTCGCCCGGTGTCGAGTGCTCCAGGCTGAACTCGGTCAGCGCCGCATCGGTCCCGACGATGCGTTGCGTCGGCCTGCCGTCGACGACCGGAAACAGGGTGCGCAGCGACTCGTGCCGGTCCAGCACGTCGGTGACCGCCGCGCGCAGCGCCGCGACGTCGAGGGTGCCGGTCAACCGGACGGCGAGCGGAATGTTGTACGCCGGTGAGGTGGTGTCGAACTGGTTGAGGAACCACATCCGCTGCTGCGCGAGGGAGATCGGGATGTGGTCGGGGCGGGGGCCCGCGGTCAGCGCGGGCCGGGCGCGGTCGCGGTCGCCCGCCTCGATATGGGCGGCGAGGGCCCGGACGGTGGGCGCCTCGAACAGGGCCCGGACCCCGACCGTGGCGCCGACGGCGCTCGCGAGGCGGGCGGTGACCCGCGTCGCGATCAGGGAGTTGCCGCCGACCTCGAAGAAGTCGTCGTCGATGCCGACCCGGTCCACGCCGAGGACGTCGGCAAACACGTCCGCGATGGACCGCTCAAGGGGGGTGGTCGGGGCGACGTACCCGCCGGTGGTGGTCGTGAATTCCGGCCGGGGCAGCGCCGCCCGGTCCAGCTTGCCGACCGGGGTCAGCGGGATCTCGTCGAGGACGGTGATCGCGGCGGGCACCAGGTGCGCGGGCAGGCGGTGCGCGAGTCCGGCGGTCAGGTCGGCGGGGTCGAGGCGGTGCCCGGTCGCGGGCATCACGTAGCTGGCGAGGGCGGTGTCCCCGGACGGGCCGGGCACCGCGACGGTTACCGCGAACCCGACGCCCGGGTGCGCCATGATCGCGGCGTCGATTTCGCCGAGTTCGATCCGGAAGCCGCGGATCTTCACCTGGAAGTCGCTGCGGCCCAGGTATTCGAGGGTGTAGTCGCCGGTGCCGACGCTGCGCGTCCAGCGGACGATGTCGCCGGTGCGGTACATCCGCTCGCCGGGGGCGTACGGGTTGGCGACGAACCGTCCCGCGGTGAACCCGGGCCGGTCGTGGTAGCCGCGGGCCAGCCCGAGTCCGCAGATGTACAGCTCGCCCGGCGCGCCCACCGGCACCGGTTGCAGGTGCGCGCCGAGCACCAGTTCCTGCACGCCGCGGATCGGGCCGCCGAGGGTGATCGGCCGATCCGGGGACATCGGGTCGCTGATGTTCGACATCACCGTCGTCTCGGTGGGGCCGTACGCGTTGTGCAGCAACCGCTCCGGTGCCCAGCGGGTGACCAGGTCCGGCGGGCAGGCCTCGCCGCCGAACACCACGTGCGTGAACTCGCCGAGCCCGTCGGGGTCGACGGTGGCCAGGGCGGCGGTGGTGACGAACGCGTGGGTGATCCGTTCCGCCTTGATCAGCTGCGCGAGCTCGGTGCCGCCGTAGACGGTCGGCGGGGCGAGGACCATCGTCGCGCCCGCCCCGAACGCCTGCAGGTACTCGAACACGGAGCCGTCGAAGCTCGGCGTCGAGAAGTGCAGGGTCCTCGATCCCGGCGCCGCGGCGAACCGGTCGAGCTGGTCGCGGGCGAAGTTGTCGAGGCCAGTGTGGGTGACCACGACACCCTTCGGGGTGCCGGTCGAGCCGGACGTGTACACCAGGTAGGCGGCGTTCGCGAGGGCGATCGGGGCGCGCCGGTCGGCGTCGGTGACCGGGGCGTCGGACTCGGCGGCGCACCGGTCCGCGACCGCGTCGGAGTCGAGGTACAGCCACGGCACCGACTCGGGCAGGGTGCCGCGGTGCGCGGTCAGCGCGAGGCCGACGGTGGCACCGGAGTCGGTGAGCATGTGGGTGATCCGCTCCGGCGGATAGTTCGGGTCCACCGGCACGAACGCGGCGCCGGTCTTCGCGACCGCCCACATGCACAGCACCGACGACGGGGACCGCGCGATGCCGACCGCGACGAACGACTCCGGTCCGGCGCCGAGCCCGATCAGGACCCGCGCCAACCGGTTCGACTCGAGGTCGAGGTCGCGGTAGGTGGTGGTGTGCCCCTCGTAGCTCAGGGCGGCGGCGTCCGGGTCGAGGGCCGCCGCGTCGGCGAGGATCTGCGGCAGGGTGCGCACCGAGCGGCCGGTCGGCCCGGACACCGGCAGCAGTTCGGCGAGCTCGACCGCGTCGAGGGCGTGGGCCTGCGCGACGCCGGTGTCGGGGTGCAGCGCGAACAGTCGCAGCACCCGGTGCACCCGGTCCGCGATCACCGCGACCTCGCCGCGGCCGAACGCGTCGGAGTACTCGAATTTCAGGTTCAGGCTGTCGGTTTCGGAGGCGACCAGCGCCAGCGGGTAGTGCGCGGAGTCGCGGCCGTCGACGCCGGCCACCCGCATCCCGGCGATGTCGGTGTCCTCGCTCAACCCGGCCCGGTCGACGGGATACGACTCGAAGACGGTGAGGGTGTCGAACACCGACCCGGGGCCCGCGGCCTGCGCGATGGCGGGCAGCCCGAGCAGGTGGTGGTCGAGCAGGCCGGCCTGCTCGGCCTGGAGGGTCTCGAGCAGCTCGGCGAGGGTGTCGCCGGGGCGCAGGGTCACCCGCACCGGGATGGTGGTGATGAACAGGCCCACCATCTCCTCGATGCCGGGGATCTGCGGCGGCCGCCCGGAGACGGTGGCACCGAACACGACGTCGTCGCGGCCGGTCAGCGCGCCGAGCACGACGCCCCACGCGGCCTGCACGACGGTGTTGACGGTGACGCCGCAGGCGCGGGCCGTTTCGTGCAGCGCCGCGGTGTCCTCGGCGGGCAGCCGCAGGGAGTACTCGCGGGACCCGGCGGGGGCGGGCTGCCCCGGCGCGGTCGGCGCGAGCAGCGTCGGATCCCCCAGGTCGCCGAGATAGTCGCGCCACACCTGCTCGGACCCGGACCGGTCGCGGCGGGCGAGCCAGTGCAGGTAGTCCCGGTAGTGCCGCACCCGCGGCAGCACCGACGCGTCGCCGTCGGTGGCGTACAGGGTGAGCAGGTCCCGCAGGATCAGTGGGGTGGACCAGCCGTCGAGCAGGATGTGGTGATTGGTCAGGACCAGCCGGTACTCCCCCGGCGCGATGGTCACCAGCAGCATCCGCAGCAGCGGCGGCGCGGTCATGTCGAAGCCGGTGGTGCGGTCGGTGTCGAGGATCCGGACGAATTCGGCCTCGGCGACGCCGCGGCGCATCGTGGACAGGTCGACGACCCGCCACGGCAGCGCGGCCCGCGCGGGTACCACCTGGACGGCGGTGCCGTCCGGTTCCACCTCGAACGCGGCCCGCAGGTTCGGGTGCCGCTGCAGCAGCGCCTCGCCAGCGCGGCGCAGCCGGTCGGCGTCGACGGTGCCCCGCAGGTCCAGGGTCAGCTGCACGACGTAGGGGTCGACGGTGTGCTCGGTGAGCCGGGCCTGGAACAGCAGCCCGGCCTGCAGCGGCCCGAGCGACCAGATCTCCGTCAGCTGCGGGTAGCGGCGCTCGAGCCGGTCGATGGTGGGCTGGTCCAGGTCGACGAGTGGCACGTCGGACGGGGTGAGGCCGCCGGAGGCGGGGTCGGTGGCGTGCCGGGCGACGGCGGTCAGCGCCTGCACCCACAGGTCGGCGAGCAGGGTGACCTCCTCCGCCGACAGCACCCCGGACGGGAAGTCCCAGGTGGCGCGCAGGCGGGGGCCGTCGGGGCCGGCGAGGGTGACGGCGTTGACGTCGAGGACGTTCGCGACGGGCAGGGCGGGGTTCGGGGCGTCGTCCAGGTCGACGTCGGAGACCGGCATCCAGCCGTCGTCGGTGTCGGTGCTCGCGCCGCCGCCGAGCCTGCCCAGGTAGTTGAAGCCGACCTGCGGGGTCCGGGCGTCGGCCAGCGGCGAGTCGCCGGCCGCCGGGTACCGCAGCATCCCGAAGCCGATGCCATGCCCGGGGACGGCGAGCAGCTGTTCCTTGACGGCCTTGATCGCGGCGCCCGCGGCGGGGCCCGCGTCGAATGCCTCGTCCAGGTCGATGCCGGTGAGGTCGAGGCGGACCGGGAACATGGTGGTGAACCAGCCGACGGTCCTGGCCAGGTCCGCGCTGCCCGCCGACCCGGCGCCGACGGCGTCCTCCTCGCGGCCGTGGCCCTCGAGGGTGATCAGTGCGTCGGCGTGGAACTGGCCGCGGTCCGCGCGCCAGCGGGTCAACGCCAACGCGAGCCCGGTCAGCAGGCCGTCGTTGATGCTGCCGTGGAACGATTCCGGGACCGCGGTCAGCAGCGCCTCGGTGACGTCCGGCGGCACCTGCACCCGGACCCGCCGGGTGGTGGCGGCCACGTCGACGGCCGGGTCGATGGCGCGGGCACCGAGCAGCGGGTCCGGTCCGGCGAGCACCGACGCCCAGTGGTCGAGTTCGGCGCTGTGGTCGGTGCCGGCGAGGGCGTGCGCCCAGGTCCGCATCGACGTGCCGGTCGGGGCCAGGTCCGGTTCCGTCCCGGCGGCGAGCTGCGACCACGCGATCGCCAGGTCCGGGACCAGCACCCGCCACGACACACCGTCCACGGCCAGGTGGTGCACGACGAGCAGCAGCCGCCCGGCGCCGGTCGGCGGGTCGAACCACACCGCCCGCAGCACGATGCCGCGTTCCGGGTCCAGCCGCCCGGCGGCGTCGCGCAGCGCCAGCGCCGCGCCCGATTCGAAGCCGGGGCCGGTGACGGCGTCGACGGGCACCCGGGTCACCAGCGTGGCGGGGTCGACGGTCGCCGGCTCCGGCACCACGACGGTGCCGGTCGCCCGGTCGAGCCGGGCCCGCAGCATGTCGTGCCGGTCGAGCACCGCGCCGAGGACCCGCTCGAGCCGCTCCCCGGTCGCGTCCGGGGGCAGCGTCAGCAGCGCCGTCTGGGTGTACCGACCCAGATCGGCGGTGCCGCTGGCCCGGTCGAGGAACCACCGGGTGATCGGGGTCGCCGGGAACGCGCCGATCCCGCCGCCGGGCAGCTCCGCGAGCACCGCGCCGTCGTCCGCGGACGCGAGCTCCGCGACCTCCGCGAGCGCCGCCACCGTCCGGTGCTCGAACACCTGGCGCGGCGTCAACGTCAGCCCGGCGTCCTTCGCCCGGGCGACCAGCTGGATCGACATGATGCTGTCGCCGCCGAGCGCGAAGAACGAGTCGTCGACCCCGACATCCCCGGTCCCGAGGACCTCCGCGAACAGGTCGGCGAGGGTCGCCTCGGTGCCGCTGGCCGGGGCCCGGCCCGCGCCAGCGAGGGCGCCGAAGTCCGGTTCCGGCAGGGCCTTGCGGTCCAGCTTCCCGTTCGCGGTCAGCGGCAGCCGGTCCAGCGCGACGAACGCGGCGGGCACCATGTGCGACGCGAGTTCGGCGGCGAGGTGCTCGCGCAGCACGGCGCGGTCCAGGGTGGTGCCCGGCTCGGGAACCGCGTAGCCGACGAGCCGGGTCCGGCCCGCGCCGTCGTCGTGGACCGAGGCGACCGCGGCGGCGACGCCGGGGACGCGGAGCATCTCGGCCTCGATCTCCCCCAGCTCGATCCGGAAGCCACGGATCTTCACCTGCATGTCGCTGCGGCCCAGGTATTCGAGTTCGCCGCCGCGGCTCCAGCGCGCCAGGTCGCCGGTCCGGTACATCCGGGTGCCCGGCGTCCCGGCCGGGTCGGCGACGAACCGTCCCGCGGTCAGGTCCGGGCGGCCGAGATACCCGCGGGTGAGCTGATCGCCCGCGACGTACATCTCCCCGACGACGCCCGGCGGCACCGGGCGCAGCCGCCGGTCCAGGATGGTCACCCGCAGGCCGGGAATCGCGCGTCCGACGACGCTCGCCGAGGACGCCGCGGCGAGCGCCGGGGTCAGCGGCAGCCGGGTCACGTGCACGGTGGTCTCGGTGATCCCGTACATGTTCACCAGTTCCGGCTGTGCCGCTCCGTGCCGGGCGTACCAGCGGCGCAGCTGCGCGAAGTCGAGGGCCTCCCCGCCGAAGATCACGTACCGCAGGCCCGACAGCAGGTCGGCACCGCCGTCCGCCCCCGTGTCGGCGCCGCCGACGGTCCGGTCCGCCTCCGCGAGTTGGTAGAACGCGGTCGGGGTCTGGTTCAGGACCGTGACCCGTTCCCGCTCGAGCAGGTCGAGGAACCGTTCCGGGGAGCGGGCGGTGTCGTGGTCGACGACGACGAGCCTGCCGCCGTGCAGCAGCGGACCCCACAGTTCCCACACCGAGAAGTCGAAGGCGAAGGAGTGGAACATCGTCCACACGTCCGTCGGCCCGAAACCGAAGCTGTCGCGGGTGTTCTCGAACAGGGTGAGCACGGTGGCGTGCGGAACGAGGACACCCTTGGGGCGGCCGGTGGACCCGGAGGTGTAGATGACGTAGGCGATGGACTCCGGGGCCAGGGGTGCGCGGCGGTCGGCGTCGGTGACCGGGTCCGCGGACGCGGCGGCCACCCGGGCCGCCACCGCGGGGTCGTCGAGCAGCAGGGTCGGGACGTCGCCCGTGGGCAGCCGGTCCAGGTCGGTGGACGCCGTCAGGGTGCACACCGGCGCGGCGTCGGCGAGCATGAATGCCAGCCGGTCCGGCGGGTAGCTGACGTCCAGCGGCAGGTATCCGGCGCCGGACTCGATCACCGCGAGCAGCGCGACGACCAGGTCGATGCCGCGGGGCAGCGCGACCGCGACCAGGGTGTCCGGGCGGGCGCCCGCCGTGACCAGCACCCGGGCCAGCCGGTTCGCCCGTTCCCGCAGCTCCCGGTAGGTGAGGGTGTCAGAGCCTGCGGTGACGGCCGCCGCGTCCGGGTCGGCCTGCGCGGCGGCGGTGAACGCGTCGGCGAGGGTGGTCCGGGGCGTCGGCCTGCCCGGCAGGTTCCAGTCGGCGGCCATCGCGTCCCGCTCGGCGGCGGTGCGCAGGTCGATCTTGGACACGGCCCGGTCCGGGTGGGCGCGCAGCGCCGTCACCAGCCGCCCGAAGCGGTCGACGATCGACGCCGCGGTCGCCTCGTCGAAGACGTCGCTCGCGTAGGTGAGGGCGCCGGTGATGCCCGCCGGGGCGCCGTCCTCGGTGAACGTCTCGGCGAGGGTCAGCTGCAGGTCGAACTTGGCGACCGGCAGGTCGGGCTGGATCGGGGTGACGGTCAGCCCGGGCAGCGTCAGCGTCGGCAGCTCGTTGTTCTGGAACTCGAGGAGCACCTGGAACAGCGGCGTGTGGCTGGTGGAGCGGTCCGGTGCGAGCGCGTCGACGAGCACCTCGAACGGCAGATCGGTGTGCTCGAACGCGGCGACGTCGCGGGCCCGCATCTCCCCGATCAGTTCCCGGAAGGTGCGCTCGGCGGGGACCGGGCTGCGGAGCACCAGGGTGCCGACGAACATGCCGACCATCTCGTCGAGCGCCGCGTCGCCGCGGCCCGCGACGGGAGTGCCGATCGCGAGGTCGTCGGCGCCGGTGAGCTTCGCCAGCAGCACCGCAAGCGCCGCGTGCATCGTCATGAACATCGTCGCGCCGCCGGTGCGGGCCAGCTCGGCCAGCGTGCGGTGGGTGTCGGCGTCGAGGCGCAGCGGGACCCGGCCGCCGCGCAGGGTCCGCTGCGCGGGCCGCTGCCGGTCCGTCGGCAGCGCGAGCACCTCCGGCAGCCCGGCGAGTTCGGTGGTCCAGAAGTCGAGTTGGGCGGCGTGCCGCGACTGCGGGTCGGCGGGGTCGCCGAGCAGCCGCCGCTGCCACAGCGCGACGTCCGCGAACTGCACGGCGAGCGGCTGCCCGCCGGGAGCCGTTCCCGCGGCGCGGGCGCCGTACGCGGCCATCACGTCCCTGGCCAGCGGGGTCATCGAGAAGCCGTCCGCGCAGATGTGGTGCACGACGATCGCGAGGACGTGCTCGGTGGATACGTCCTCGAGCGGGGTGGGCGCGACCGCGAACAGGGCCACCCGGACGGGGACGGCCGCGGTCACGTCGAAGCCGTCGCCGACGAAGTCGGCGAGCCGCGCGGCGAGGTCCTCCTCGGTGACCGGCCGCACCGGCAGCTCGGCGGGGGCGTCGTCGACGCCGAGCACCACCTGTTCGGGCTCGCGGTCCGCCCCGAGCGGGTACACGGTGCGCAGGGTCTCGTGCCGGGCCCGCACGTCGCGCAGCGCTGCCGCGAGCGCATCGACGTCCAGGTCGCCGGACAGGCGGACGGCGAGCGGAATGTTGTATGCCGGTGAGCCGGTGTCGAACTGGTTGAGGAACCACATCCGCTGCTGCGCGGCGGACAGCGGCACTCGCTCCGGCCGGGGCCCGGCGACGAGTGCGGGGCGGTCGGCGCCGCCGGTGCTGTGCGCGATCAGGTGCGCGACCTCCCGCACCGTTCGCGCCTCGAACAGGGCCCGCACTCCGACCGGGCTGTCGAGGGTCGCGGCGAGCCGGGCCGCGACCCGGGTCGCGATCAGGGAGTTGCCGCCGAGGTCGAAGAAGTCGTCGTCGGCGCCGACCCGGTCGACGCCGAGCACGTCGGCGAAGACATCGGCGACGGTCTGTTCGATCGGGCTGGACGGCGGAACATACTGTGCGGCAGCAAAATCTGGTGCGGGGAGCGCGGAGCGGTCCAGCTTCCCGACCGGGGTGAGCGGGATCGCGTCGAGGAACGTGACGGTCTCGGGAACCATGTGCGCGGGCAGCCGGTCGCGGACGAACTCGCGCAGGGCCGCCACCGACGGCCGGGTGCCGTGCGTCGTGACGTACGCGACGAGATGGGTGGCCTCCCCCACCTGGTGGGCGAGGGTGACCGCGAAGTCGACGTCCGGGTGCGCGGCGACGGCGGAGTCGATCTCACCGAGCTCGATCCGGAAGCCGCGGATCTTCACCTGGAAGTCGGTGCGGCCCAGATACTCCAGCTGGTAGATGAGGTCCCCCGCCGTCGATGTCACCCCGACCACGTCGCCCGCCTCGGCGGGATCGGCGGGGATCCAACGCACCAGGTCCCCGGTCCGGTACATCCGCTCCCCCGGACCGCCGAACGGGTTCGCGACGAAGCGGCCCGCGGTGAACCCGAGCCGATGGTGGTAGCCGCGGGCCAGGCCGGGACCGCACAGGTACAGCTCGCCGGGCACCCCCGGCGGCACCGGCTGCAGCCGGGTCCCGAGCACCACCTCGGACACCCCGAGCAGCGGTCCGCCGATGCCGACCGGTCGGCCGGGCTGCAGCGGGCCGCTGATGTCGGCCATGACCGTCGCCTCGGTCGGCCCGTAGCCGTTGAAGAACCGTCGGGTCGGTGACGCCTCGACCCAGCGGGTCACCAGTTCCGGCGGGCAGGCCTCGCCGCCGACCACGACACCGGTGAACTCGTCGAGGCCCGCCGGGTCGACCGTCTCCAGCCCGGCGGTCGTCACGAACGAATGGGTGACGTGCTCGCTCGCGAGCAGGTCGGCGAGTTCCGCGCCGCCGTACACGGTGGGCGGGGCGATCACCATCGTCGCGCCGGGACCGAACGCGAGCAGGTAGTCCAGGACCGAGCCGTCGAAGCTCGGCGACGCGAAGTGCAGGGTGCGCCCGTGCTGGTGGGTGCGCAGCCGGTGCTGCAGTTCGCGGGTGAAGTTGTCCAGGCCGCGGTGCGGCACCACCACCCCCTTCGGGGTGCCCGTGGACCCGGAGGTGTAGATGACGTACGCGGTGTCGTCGAGGCGCAGCGGCGCCCGGCGGTCCGCGTCGGTGACCGGGGCGGCGGACACCGAGCCGAGCAGCTCGGCCGCGTCCGGGCCGTCGTTGACCAGCCAGATCACCCGGTCCGGCAGCCGGTCCACGGTGGCGGTGTCGGTGATGCCGAGGACCGCGCCGGAATCGGTGAGCATGTGGGTGACGCGGTCGGGCGGATAGTTCGGGTCCACCGGGACGAAGGCGGCACCGGACTTGGCGATCGCCCAGATCGCGGTCACCGACTCCACCGACCGGGCCAGGCCCATCGCGACGGCCGTCCCCGGGCCCGCGCCCCGCGCGATCAGCAGCCGCGCCAGCCGGTTCGATGTCGCGTCGAGGTCCCGGTAGCTGACCGAGCGGCCGCCGCCGGCGCCGGGATCGCGCAACGCGATCGCGTCGGGGTCGATCGCGGCCGCGTCGGTGAGGATCCGCGGCAGGGTGCGGTGGGGGGTCGCGGGCAGACCCCTGGCCGGGACCAGGTCGGCGTTCTCGTCGGCGGTGAGCAGCCGCAGCCGCGCCAGCGGCAGGTCGGGGGTGGCGACCAGGGTGGTGAGGATGCGTTCGACGCGGCGGCCGAGTCGTTCGACGTGTGCATGATCGAACAGTTCCGGGAAGTACTCCACCTTCAGGGTCAGCGCGTCGTCGTCGGACGCGATCAGCGCGAGCGGGTAGTGCGCGGTGTTCGCGGTGTCGTGGATGCCGGTCACGTGCATCCCGGCGATGTCGGTCGCGGCGGTCAACGCGTCCCGGTCGACGGGGTACGACTCGAAGACGGTGAGGGTGTCGAAGACGGCGCCGGGACCGGCCGCGGTCTGAATGTCGGACAGGCCGACATGATGGTGGTCGAGCAGATCGGCCTGCTCGGCCTGCAGCCGGGTGAGCAGTTCGAGCAGCGTCTCGCGTGGGTCGAGGGTCACCCGCACCGGCAGCGTGTTGATGAACAGGCCGACCATCGTCTCGATGCCCCGCACCTGCGGGGGCCGGCCCGCCACCGTGCCGCCGAAGACGACATCGTCGCGGCCGGTCAGTTCGCCGACCAGGATTCCCCATGCGGCGCGGATCATCGTCGACACGGTGGTGCCGCGGTCGCGGGCCAGGGTGCGCAGCGCGGACGCGGTGTCGGCGCCGAGGTCGATGCGCACCTCGTCGGCGGTCGGTCCGGTGGGGCGGCCCCGCCCGAGCAGGGTCGGTTCGGTGACCCCGGCCAGCGCCTCCCGCCAGGCGCGCACGGACTCCTCCCGCGGGCGGCGGGCCAGCCACCCGAGGTAGTCGCGGTAGGACGGGACCCGGGGCAGCTGCCGGTCGTCGCCGTCGGTGACGTACAGGGTCAGCAGGTCCCGCAGCACCAGCGGCATCGACCAGCCGTCGAGCAGGATGTGGTGGTTGGTGAGCACGATCCGCTGCTCGTCCGGTCCGAGCCGGATCAGCATCAGGCGCAGCAGCGGCGCGGTGTCCATGTCGAAGCCGCGGGCCCGGTCCTCGGTCATCAGCCGGTCCAGCGCCCTGGCCTGCTCGGTGGGCGGATGCCCGGTCAGGTCGATCTCCGTCCACGGCAGGTCGACGTGCCGGTGCACGATCTGCACCGCGCGGCCGGTGTCGTCGGCGACGAACGCGACCCGCAGGTTCGGGTGCCGGTCCAGCAGCGCCTGCCCGGCGCGACGCACCCGCGCCGGGTCCGCGCCGCGCACCTCGAGGGTCAGCTGCACCGTGTACGAGTCGACGGCGCGCTCGCCGGCCGCGTCCTCGCCGTCCCTGGCGCTCGCGGCGTGGAACAGCAGCCCGGATTGCAGCGGCGACAGCGACCACACGTCCTGCAGGTCCGGGGTGCGTCGTTCGAGCCGGTCGATGGCGGGCTGGTCGAGTTCGACCAGGTCCAGGTCGGTGGGGGTGAGGCCGCCCGCGTCCGGCCCGGCGACGTGGTCGGCGAGCGCGGCCAACGCGGCCGTCCACAGGTCCGCGATCTCCCGGACGTCGGCATCGTCGAGGACCCCCGACGGGTACGCCCAGGTAGCCCGCAGCACCGGGCGGTCGTCGACGAGGGTGGTGACGGCGTTGACGTCCAGCGCCGCGGCGACCGGGCGGTCGTGGTCCTGCGCCCGCTGCATGTCGACGTCCGCGGTCGGGGTCCACATCGCGTCCGCGCCGTCGTCGGTGAGGTCGGTCGCGAACCGGCCGAGATAGTTGAAGCTGACCTGCGGGGCGCGGTGCCCACGCAGCTCCGCCCCGGCCTCCCGGTCCAGGTAGCGCAGCAGCCCGTAGCCGACCCCGTTGTCGGGGACGGCGAGCACCTGCTCCTTGACGGCCTTGAGTGCGGCGCCCGCCGCGGCCGCCCCGGCGAACGCGGCGTCGAGGTCGAGGTCGGGCAGCCGCAGCCGCAGCGGGTGGATGGTGGTGAACCAGCCGACGGTCCGGGACAGGTCGGCGCCGCCGACCACCTGGTCCTCCCTGCCGTGCCCCTCCAACCCGATCAGGGTGTCGGCGTCCACGTCCCTGCCGTGCCGCCGGTGCCAGCGGGTCAGCGCCATCGCCAGTGCGGTGAGCAGTCCGTCGGTGACACTGCCCCGATAGGTGTCCGGGATCGCGGTCAGCACCGCCTCGCTGACAGCCGGGGGCACCTCGACGGTCACCCGCGCGACCGTCGACTCGACATCGACGTCGGGGTCGAGGGGCCGCGACCCGAGCAGCGGGTCGGGCCCGTCGTGCATGCCGCGCCACAACGCCAACTCGTCGCGGCGGCCGGTCGCCGCGTCGACGAGGGCGTGCGCCCACCGGCGCATCGACGTGCCGACCGGGGCCAGCGCCGGCTCCTGCCCCGCCGTCACGTGCGCCCACGCGACCGCGAGGTCCGGGACCAGGACCCGCCACGACACGCCGTCGACGACGAGGTGGTGCACGACCACCAGCAGCCGGTCCTCCCCGGTCGCCGAGTCCAGCCACACCACCTGCAGCATCACCCCGCCCGCCGGGTCGAGGCGGTCCTGCGCGGCGTCGAGGACGGCGAGGACCGTCGCCGCGTACTCGTCGGTCCCCGGTGCCGCCTGCACCGCGACGCGCCGCACGCAGGTCGCGGCGTCGACGGCGCCGACCGGCCGCACCTCGAGCACCGGGTCGCCGTCGGCGGCCCCGTCCACGATCCGCAGCCGCGCCCGCAGCATGTCGTGCCGGTCCACGACCGCCTGGACCGTGGCGATCAGCGGTTCCAGGGAGGTCAGGCCCGCCGGGGCGCGCAGCAGGGTCGGCTGCGACATCCGCTCGAAGCCGCCGCCGCGTTCGAGCAGCCACCGCACGATCGGGGTCGGCGGCATGTCCCCGACCCCGCCGCCGGGCAGTTCCTCGAGCGCGGGCGCCGGGACGTCGCCGGTCTCCGCGGCCGCGGCGAGGGCGGCGACGGTCTTGTGCTCGAACACGTCCCGCGGGGACAGATAGACGCCCGACTCCTTGGCGCGGGCGACGAGCTGGATGGACATGATGCTGTCGCCGCCGAGCGCGAAGAAGGAGTCGTCGACCCCGACCTCGTCGGCCCCGAGGACCTCGGCGAACAGCCCGGCGAGCACCGTCTCGACCGGCCCGTCCGGGGCGCGGTGCGTCGCGGCGCGGGCGGTGAAGTCGGGTGCGGGCAGCGCCCGGCGGTCGAGCTTGCCGACCGGGGTGACGGGCAGGTCGACGAGCACCATCAGCGCGGCGGGCACCATGTACGGCGCCAGCAGTGTCTCGGCGAACGCCAGCACCTCCCCCGCGTCGACGGTGGCGTCGGCCCGGGGCACCACGTAGCCGACGAGGCGGGTGCGGCCCGTGTCGTCGACGTGCGGGGTGACCACGGCCCGCGCCACCGACTCGTGCCGCATCAGCGCGGACTCGATCTCGCCGAGCTCGATCCGGAACCCGCGGACCTTCACCTGGAAGTCGCTGCGGCCCAGGTATTCCAGTTCACCGGACCGGTTCCACCGGACCAGGTCCCCGGTCCGGTACATCCGCTGTCCCGGATCGAACGGGTCGGGGAGGAACCGTTCGGCGGTGGTGCCGGGCCGGTTCCGGTAGCCGCGGGCCACGGCGGGCCCGGTGACGTACAGCTCGCCGGTCACCCCGGCGGGCACCGGGTGCAGCCGGTCGTCGAGGACGGTGACCGCGCCGCCGGTCGGGGGGCGGCCGATCGTCACCGGCCGGTCCGGGTGCATCGGGCCGGTCACCGACGCGACGACGGTCGCCTCGGTCGGGCCGTACGCGTTGAACATCGACCGGCCGGGCACTCCGTGCGGTACGGCCCACTGCCGGACCAGCTCCGGCGGGCAGTTGTCGCCGCCGGTGACGACGCACTGAAGGTCCGGCAGCGCGTCCGCGTCCACCGACCCGAGGGCGGCGGGGGTGACGAACGCGTGGGTGACGCGGCGGCGGCGCAGCAGATCGGTGAGTTCGGCGCCGCCGACGACCTGCGGCGGCGCGACGACCATCGTCGCCGCGGCACCGACCGCGAGGAACAGTTCCAGGATCGACGCGTCGAAGCTCGGGGACGAGAAGTGCAGGGTGCGGGAGTCGGGGGTGACGGCGTACCGGACGCGTTCGTCGGCGCCGAAGTCCGCCAGCCCCCGGTGGGTGACCATCACCCCCTTCGGGACGCCGGTGGATCCCGAGGTGTAGATCAGGTAGGCGGTGTGGTCGAGGCGCAGCGCGGCGGTGCGGTCGGCGTCGGTGACCGCGGCCGCGGGCCGGGCGGCGACGTCCGCGGCGGTGGCCGCGTCGTCGAGGGCGACGGCGGTCACCCCGTCGGGCACGATGCCGCGGTGGGCGTCGAGGGTGACGGTGATCGCGGCACCGGAGTCCTCGAGCATGTGCAGGATCCGGTCGTGCGGGTAGTGCGGGTCGACGGGGACGAACGCGGCCCCGGTCTTCGCGACCGCCCACACCGCGAGCACGGACCGCAGCGAGCGGGGCACCGCGACCGCCACCACCGCTTCCGGGCCCGCGCCGAGACCGATCAGCAGCCGCGCCAGCCGGTTCGATTCGGCGTCCAGGTCGCGGTAGCTGCGGGTGGTGTCGTCGGTGTCGATCACCGCGGCCCCGTCCGGGTTGGCAGCCGCCGCGGCGGCGAGGAGTTCCGGCAGGGTGCGGGCCCGCACCCCGGCGGGTCCCCGGACCGGGGCGAGCGCGGTGACGGTGTCGGGGTCGAGGACCGTGACGTCGCCGACCGGCGCGTCGGGGTCGGCGGTGACACCGTCGAGGATGCGCAGCAGCCTGCGCGCCATCTCGTCGATGGTGTCGGGGTCGAACAGGTCGGTGGCGTAGGTGAATCCGGCGTCGATGCCCGCGGGTGCGCCGTCCGAGTCGAACTGTTCGGTGCAGGTCAGTTGCAGGT
This sequence comes from Rhodococcus sp. NPDC058532, assembly GCF_042719255.1. Taxonomy (NCBI): domain Bacteria; kingdom Bacillati; phylum Actinomycetota; class Actinomycetes; order Mycobacteriales; family Nocardiaceae; genus Rhodococcus; species Rhodococcus sp. NPDC058532. Next base: position 145,077 of record NZ_JBHXNU010000005.1, on the reverse strand, counting down.
CGAAGTTGGCGATCGTGACGGCCTGCTCGACCGTGCTGACCGTCAGCCCGGGCAGTTCGAGGTGCGGCCGCTCGTTGTTGCGGAACTCGAACATCACCTGGAACAGCGGCGAGTGCGCGGTGCTGCGGCCGGGGGCGAGCGCGTCGACGAGACGCTCGAACGGCAGGTCCGACTGGTGGAATGCCTCGAGATCGCGGTCCCGCACCGACGCGAGCAGGTCGGTGAACGAGCGGTCCCCCGGCACCGCGCTGCGCAGCACCAGGGTGCCGACGAACATGCCGACCATGTCGTCGAGTTCGGGTTCGCCGCGGCCGGCGATCGGGGTGCCGACGACGATGTCGGAGGTCCCCGTGGACCGGGCGAGCAGCACCGCGAGGACGGCGTGCATCGCCATGAACACGGTGGTGCCGCGGTCCCTGGCGATCGCGACGAGCCGTCGGTGCAGGTCGGCGTCGATCCGGAACGGAGCTTCGGCGCCGTGCAGGGACTGCGTCGCGGGCCGCGGCCGGTCGGTGGGCAGCGGAAGCAGATCGGGCAGGCCGTCGAGGGTGGCGGTCCAGTACTTCAGTTGCCGCGCCATCAGCGACTGCGGGTCGTCCTGGTCGCCGAGCACCCGCCGCTGCCAGGACGCGTAGTCGGCGTACTGCACCGGCAGCGGCGCCCACTGCGGGACCAGTCCCGCCGTGCGCGCGCCGTACGCGCCCATCACGTCCCGCGCCAGCGGCGCCATCGAGAAGCCGTCCGCGCAGATGTGGTGGACGACGATCACCAGCACGTGCCGGTCGGCGCCGGTGCGGAGCAGTCGGGCGCGCAGCGGCGGCGCGGCGGTGACGTCGAAGCCGACCCCGGTGAGGTCGGCGATCCGACCCTCGAGGTCGGTCTCGGCGACCGGTTCGGGTGTCAGATCCGGGGTGACGGTGTCGGTGGGGCGCACCTGCTGCACCGGCGTCCCGTCGACGAGCGGGAACCGGGTGCGCAGCGACTCGTGCCGTTCCAGCACGTCCGCGACCGCGGCCGTCAGCGCTGGCACGTCCAGGTCGCCGTCGAGGCGGATCGCCATCGCGATGTTGTAGGCGGGTGATGCGGTGTCGAACTGGTTGACGAACCACATCCGCTTCTGCGCCAACGCCACCGGGGCCGGGTCGGGGCGGGCGGTCCCCGATTCCGGCCGCAGCGGCGGGCGGTCCACCGCGGCCGCGGTCGCGGACGCGACCCGCAGCGCCAGCGTCGCCACCGTCGGCGCGTCGAACACCTCCCGCACCCCGATCCGGGCACCGAGCGCGCCGTTCACGCGGGCGACCAGACGCGCCGCGATCAGCGAGTTGCCGCCGAGGTCGAAGAAGTTGTCGTGCACCCCCACCCGGGTGGCGCCCAGCAGGTCGGCGATGGTGGCGCAGAGGATCTCCTCGACCGGGTTGCGGGGCGCGACGAACTCCGCCGACGCCAGCACAAACTCGGGTTCGGGCAGCGCCCGGCGGTCCAGCTTCCCGGAATGCCCGAGCGGGAACTCGTCGAGGACGAGGATCTGCGCGGGCACCATGTACGCGGCCAGCTCGGCGGCCGCCGCCGCCCGCACCGCCGCCGGGTCCACGTCGACGCCCGGCTCCGCGACGACGTACCCGATCAGGGAGTCGCCGGTGATGTCGTCGTGGTGGGTGACGGCCACCGCCTGCGCGACGCCGGGCGCCGCGAGGAGGGCGGCCTCGACCTCGCCGAGTTCGATGCGCTGCCCGCGCAGCTTGACCTGGAAGTCGGTGCGGCCCAGGTAGTCGAGGACGCCCGCGCTGGGGTGCCCCGGGGCGCGGCTGGGGCGTTCGAGCCAGCGCACCACGTCGCCGGTGCGGTACATCCGCTCGCCCGCGCCGCCGAACGGGTCGGCGACGAACCGGTCCGAGGTCAGGTCCGGGCGGCCGACGTAGCCGCGGGCGATCTGCACGCCCGCCAGGTACAGCTCGCCTCGCACCCCCACCGGGACCGGGTGCAGCCGCGAATCGAGCACGTACAGGCGGGTGTTCCACACCGGCGCCCCGATCGGGATGTCGGTGGTGTCGGCGGCGGACACCTCCCATGCGGTGACGTCGACCGCCGCCTCCGTCGGCCCGTACAGGTTGTGCAGGGCGGCGCCGCAGAACCGGCGGAACACCTCGGCCGTCGCGGGCGGCAGCGCCTCGCCGCTGGTGAACACCCGCAGCAGCCCCGCACATTCCTCGGGTCGGGCGGCGGACAGGAACGTCGCCAGCATCGACGGCACGAAGTGCACGGTGGTGACGTGCTCGGCGGCGATGACCCGGGACAGGTAGTCGGGGTCGCGGTGCCCGTCGGGGGCGGCGATCACCAGCCGGGCACCGGTCATCAGCGGCCAGAACAACTCCCACACCGACACGTCGAAGGTGACCGGCGTCTTCTGCAGGACCACATCGGACCCGTCGAGCGGGTAGCCGTCCTGCATCCACCGCAGCCGGTTGACGATCGCCCGGTGCGTGATGGTGACCCCCTTCGGGGTGCCGGTGGACCCGGACGTGTAGATGACGTAGGCGGCCGAGTCCGGGTGCGGCACCGGGAAGTCGGCGGCGGCGGTGTCGGGTGCGGTGAGGGTGTCGAGGTCGAGCACGTCCACGGTGTCGGGCAGAACGCCGCGGTGCTCGCCTGCGGTCAACACGCACACCGGTGCCGCGCTGTCGAGGACATGCCGGGTGCGGGCGGGCGGATGATCCGGGTCGAGCGGCACGTAGGCGGCGCCGGCCCGGATCACCGCGTGGATCGCCAGGAGCAGGTCGTCGGAACGGCGCAACGCCACCGCGACCCGGGACTCCGGCCCCACCCCGCGGGTGCGCAGCACGCTGGCGAGCGCATCGACCCGGTCCGCGAACGCGGCGTACGTCCAGGACCGGTCCCCGAAGACCACCGCGACCGCGTCGGGGGTCCGGTCTACCTGCTGCCGGAGCAGTTCGGGGAGGGTGCGGGCGCCGTCGACGGCGACGGCGGTGTCGTTCCAGTCCTGCACGACCCGACGCCGCTCGTCCGCGCCGACGGTCCGCAGGTCCCCGACCAGGGCCTCCGGGTCCGCGGCCACCTCCTCGAGGACGCGAACGAACCGGTCGGCCATCGACGACATCGTGGTGTGATCGAAAAGGTCACGGGCGTAGGCGAACTGGGTGTCGAGGGGGCCCGGTTCCCCATCGCTGCCGGTGTGCTCGGTGGCGATCACCTGCAGGTCGAACTTCGCGGTGCCGGTGTCCACATCGGTGACGTCGGCGTCGACGCCGGGCAGTTCGAGGTGCGCCTCGACCGCGCCCTGCAGCACCAGCATCACCTGGAACAGCGGCGAGTGCGCCGTGGTCCGGGTCGGGTGCATCGCGTCGACGAGGATCTCGAACGGTAGGTCGGTCCGCCCCATCGCGGCCAGGTCGCCGGCGCGGACCCGGTCCAGCAGCGCGGTGAACGGTTCGGCGGGGTCGACCTGTGCCCGCAGCACCAGGGTGCCGACGAACATGCCGACCAGGTCGTCGAGGCCCGCCTCCCCCCGCCCCGACACCGGCGATCCGATCGAGATGTCGGATTCTCCGCTGGACCGGGACAGCAGCACCGCCAGCGCCGCGTGCAGCACCATGAACAGGCTAGTGCCGTGCCGGTGCGCGAGAGCGTGCAGCCGCCGGTGCAATACCGGATCGACGGTGACGTCGACGGTGCCGCCGCGCATCGACGCCTGCGCGGGCCGCGGCCGGTCGGCGGGCAGGGACAACACCTCCGGGGCGCCGTCGAGGGCGTCGGTCCAGTACCGCAGCTGCCGGGACATCAGGCTGTCCGGGTCGTCGACGGACCCGAGCAGGGCCCGCTGCCACAGCGCGTAGTCCGCGTACTGCACCGGCAGCGGCGCCCAGTCCGGCGCCGCGCCGGCAACCCGGGCGGCGTACGCGGCGAGCACATCCCGGGACAGCGGCCCCATTGACAGGCCGTCGGCGGCGATGTGGTGCACCACCAGCACCAGCACGTGCGTGGTCGGGTCGATGCGCAGCAGCGTCGCGCGCAGCGGGGTGGCGGCGGTGACGTCGAACCCGGCGGTTGCCAACGCCCGCACCCGCGGGCGCAGCCGGTCGACCGGCACGTCCACCGGCGTCAGGTCGGGGGTCGACTCGGCAGCGGACCGGACCTGCTGCACCGGCCCGGTCGGGGTGTTCGGGAAGACGGTCCGCAGCGTCGCGTGCCGCTGCACCACGTCCCCGAGCGCGGCGGTCAGGGCGGCCACGTCCAGGTCGCCGGTCAGGCGCACCGCGATCGGGATATTGTACACCGCCGACGTCGTGTCGAGCTGGTTGACCACCCACATCCGCTGCTGCGCCATCGAGACCGGCACCGGCCCGACGTGCTCCCGCGGCACCAGTTCCGGACGGGACGCGCCGCCCGCCTCCCCGGCGCGCCGCGCGAGCAACGCGACGGTCGGCGCCTCGAACAGGTCCAGCACCCCCAGCGAACTGCCGAGAGCGGCGTTGGTCCGCGCGATCACCCTGGTGGCGATCAGGGAGTCGCCGCCGAGGTCGAAGAAGCTGTCGTCGACGCCGACCCGGGCGGCGGTGAGGACGTCGGTGAACACGGCCGCGATGCGGCGCTCGGTGTCCGTCGACGGCTCCCGGTACTCGGTGCCGGTCGCGTCGAAGCGGGGCTCCGGCAGCGCCCGTCGATCCACCTTGCCCGCCGGGGTCAGCGGCACCCGGTCGAGGACGACGATCGCCGCGGGCACCATGTGCGCGGGCAGGGCGTCCGCGGCGCGCGCCAGCAGGGCCGCGGTGTCGACCGCCGCGCCGTCGGCGGGAAGGACGTACCCGACGAGTGCCGTGTCCCCGGACGGCCGGGCGTGCCCGGCGGTGACCGCGAACGCGACGGCCGGGTCGCCGCGCAGGACCGAGTCGATCTCGCCGAGCTCGATCCGGAATCCGCGGATCTTGATCTGGAAGTCGCTGCGGCCCAGGTACTCGAGTTCCCCGAACCGGTTCCACCGCACCAGGTCCCCGGTCCGGTACATCCTGCTGCCCGGCCGGAACGGGTCGGCGACGAACCGTTCGGCGGTGGTGCCGGGCCGGTTCCGGTAGCCGCGGGCCAGGCTCGGGCCCGTCACGTACAGTTCGCCGGTCACCCCGACCGGCACCGGGTGCAGCCGCTCGTCGAGCACCATCGAGCCGCTACCGAGGGAGGGGCCGCCGATGGTGACCGGGCGGTCGGGGTCGAGCGGGGAGCTGATCCCCGCCACCACCGTCGACTCCGTCGGTCCGTACGCGTTGAACAGCACCCGGCCGGGCACTCCTCGCGGACTCGGGGTATGTGGGACAGCCCACTGCCGGACCAGTTCCGGCGGGCACACGTCGCCGCCGGTGATCACGCAGCGCAGGGCGTCGAGCCCGGTCGGGTCGACGGACGCCAGCGCGGCCGGGGTGATGAACGCGTGCGTGACCCGGTTGCGGCGCAGCAGCTCGGCGAGCTCGGCGCCGCCGTAGATGGCGGGCGGCGCGATCACCATCGTCGCGCCGGCGCCGACGGCGAGCAGCAGCTCCAGGATCGACGCGTCGAAGCTTGGGGACGAGAAGTGCAGGGTGCGGGAGTCGGGGGTGATCGTGAACCGCTCCCGGACGTCCTCGGCGAGGTTCGCCAGACCCCGGTGGGTGACCACCACGCCCTTCGGGACGCCCGTCGAGCCGGACGTGTAGATCAGGTAGGCGGCGTCGTCGAGGCGGGTCCCGTGCCGCGGTCCCGCCGCGCCGCCGTCGGGTGCGGGGCTGTCGGGTGCGGCGGCGGCGAGCCGGTCGAGGTCGTCGACGTCGAGCCAGTCGACCAGGTCGGGGACCTGCCGCCGGTGGTCCCGCGTGGTCAGTCCGAGGGCGGCGCCGGAGTCGGTGAGCATGTGCTCGATCCGGTCCGCCGGATAGTTCGGGTCCACCGGAACGAATGCGGCCCCGGTCTTCGCGACCGCCCACACCGCGGTCACCGAGTCAACGGATCGGGCGATCGACAGCGCGACGACGGAACCCGGGCCCATCCCGCGGGCGGCGAGCAGCGCGGCGAGGGAGTCGGACCGGGAGTCGAGTTCCCGGTAGTCGAGGGTGCGGTCGCCGTCGACGACGGCGACCCGGTCGGGTCCGGCGGCGACGGCGTCCGCCAGGATCCCGGCCAGGGTGCGGTCCGGGGCTGGCGCACCACCCCACACCGGGGTCAGGGCCCCGGCCTCGGTCGCGGACATCAGCGGCAGGTCGCCGCACGGCCGGTCGGGTTCGGCGACGGCGCGGGTCAGGACCCGGTCCAGGCGGGCGACGAGCGCGGCAACGACCTCGGGAACGGCCACGTCGTTGGCGTGGTGCACGACCAGCGACGGGGGCAGGTCCGGCGCGGTCGGCTCGCGGAACTGCAGCACCAGGTCGGCGTCGTCGGGCGCGGGCTCGGATTCGGGCGCGGTGATCGCGACCGGGAGGGTGGGGAGGTCGAGGTCGGCGGCGATCCGGGTGCCTGCCGTGCCGCCGTGGTCGGCGGCGCGGCGATACCGGTCGGCGACGGCGCTGACGAGGTCGGCGAACGGGGCGGCCCCATCGAGGACGGTGCGGATCGGGAGGCCACCGCCGCCCGCCGCGGCGACGTTGGTGGTGATCGCAACATCGTCGGTGCCGGTGAGGCGTCCGACGAGGACCGCAACGGCGGCGTGGCATACCGCGGCGTCGGGAACGCCCAGCGCCGCGGCGACACGGCGCACCCCGGCGACGGTGTCGGGATCGAGATCGAACTCGGTGGTGGTGTAGCCGGGTTGCCGCAGGCCGGGGTCGACGCCGGGCAGGGTGGGCGCGGTGGGCAGCCCGGCCAGCTCGGTGCGCCAGAAGTCGACGTCGGCGGCCGCCCGCATCGCCTCGGCGCCGACGGCCGCCGACTCGGGGTGGATCGTCGTGATCGGGGTGTCCCGGCCCGCGGCGAGGAACTCCTCGGTGAGGGCGACGAAGCTCTGGTGATGGTCGTGCAGTTCGTCCGATCCGTACCGGTTCGGGTTGCCGCGGAAGTCCACCAGCGTCCGGGCGGGCGATCCGCTCTGGTAGATGTTCACCAGCAGGTCCTGCACCGGGCCGGAGGTGACGATGTGGTACTCCCCGACCACCGACCCGAGGGTGATCTCCTGCCGGAACAGCATCACGTTGACCATCGGTCCGGACAGGCCCTGGCGGGCGCCGGTGAGTCCGGCGTCGCGGCGGATGTCCTCGATCGAGCATCGCTGGTGCCGCAGCGCGCCCATCAGTTCCAGCTGCACCCGCTGCACCAGGGTCCCGACGGTGTCGTCGTCGGCGACGGTGATGTTCAGCGGTGCGACGTTGACCAGCATGCCGCCGGAGCGTTGCAGCGGTGCGGTGGTCCGCGCCGACACCGGAAGGTTGACCAGCACGTCGCGGCGCCCGGTCATCCGGGACAGGTAGCACGCGAACGCGGCGATCAGCACCGCGGCCGAGGTGCCGCCGTATCGGTCGTCGGACGCGCCGAGGCGGTGCAGGCCCTCGAGTGAGAGGGCGGCACTTTCGAGGCGGCTGCGCGCGGACACCGGACCCTCCCGCCCGGCGAGGGTGGATCCGTTCTCGATGCCGCGCACGTGCTCCGCCCAGTACTCGCGGTCGGAGGCGAATCTGCCCGATTCCCGGTACTTGACGTCCAGGTCGTACACCTGACGCAGGTCCAGCGCCCGGCTCGGCTCCGGTTCGACGCCCTTCGCGGCCGCGGTGTACAGCGCGGCGATCCGGTTGACCATCGTCATGCCGCTGTAGCCGTCGAGCGCGACGTGGTGAATCCTGGTGTACCACAGGTAGTCGCGGTCGCCGACCTGGAGAATCGTCATCTCCACCAGGCGGTCCCTGGTGATCCGGATCGGCGTCACGTAGTCGGTGTCGATCCAGGCGTGCGCCGCGGCCATCGGGTCCCGTTCGCCGCGGAAGTCGAAGAACCCGATCTGGGTGTCGATCGACGGGTCCACGATCTGCCGCGGCTCGCCGTCGATCTCGACCAACGTCAGGAACGGCGATTGGAACTCGTGCGCCGCGGTGAGCGCGGCCTCCCGCAGCAGCGGTATGTCGATGTCCCCGTGCAGTTCCACGTACTGCGCGATGAATGTCGGCACGGTGGGGTTGAGCTGCTGGGAGAACCACATCGTCCGCTGGACCGCGGACAGTGGGAAGGCACCGGACGCGCCCGACACGGCGGAGTCTGCGTCGCGGCCGGGATCAACAGAGGAAGAATCCTTCATCGTAATCCTCACGCAAAGGGATAGTTGCGATGCGGTTTCGGCGTGTTCTCAGATTCAACGTTGTGTTCAGCGTAATGGGCGCCGTACACCGCCGCCTGTGTAATTGTTCGTCTGTGGCTTTGTCGAGACCACGGACACCAGCGTTACCCGAACGGGCCCCTGTACAGGGCTTTTACAGGTGACGAAAAGGTCACCGAAGCCGTTCGGCGTTCCGGGCCAACCCGACCAGGGTCGCGCACAGTCGAGCGATCTCCTCCGGATCCGCGCCCTCCGCCGCCGCGGTGGCGACGTCCTCGGCGGCGCAGCGCACCTCGAACATCCGATCCATCGCGGCCTCGGCCTCGGCGGCGGTGAGGATCGTCGAGTCCGGGGCGATCGTCGTGCCCTTCACCGCCGACCGCTGCTCATATGCGCGCTGCCGACAGGACTGCCTGCAGTAGCGGCGCCGACGGCCGACACCGGCGTCGGGAACCTCCCTGCCGCACCACACACATGATTCGAGGCGACGGGAGATGGGCACGCGTCCCACCCTACTCGCGGGTAGGAGGAGGTGCGGACGGTGCCGTCGGCACGTGTCGTCTCGGCAGTTCATGGGGGCTCCTGCGGATGCCGGTGGGGTGGCCTGTCACGGGTCGACACTGCCGCAACCGGACGCTGGCCGGGAGTCACCCTTGGGGTGGGATCCGCCCACCCCACCGGTAGGATGGCGGTTGATTCTGCGCTCAGCGCGGGAACCATTCGGGAGTACGTGTCGTTGTAGTGGAGTGAACGCCCAGGGCCCACCGGCCCAGGCGTGCTCGCGTGACGACCGAGGAGAGGAATCACCACCATGGCAGATCGCGTACTTCGGGGCAGCCGTCTCGGTGCGGTGAGCTACGAGACCGACCGTGATCACGATCTCGCGCCCCGACGGATCGCCCGGTACCGCTGCGACAACGGCGAGGAGTTTGACGTCCCGTTCGCCGACGAGGCCGAAATCCCCGGCACCTGGCTGTGCAAGAACGGGCTGGAGGGCACCCTCCTCGAGGGTGCAGCGCCCGAGGCGAAGAAGGTCAAGCCGCCGCGCACCCACTGGGACATGCTGCTCGAGCGCCGCTCCATCGAGGAGCTGGACGAGCTGCTCAAGGAGCGCCTGGAACTCCTGAAGACCAAGCGCCGCGGCGCGTAGCGGACATCGACGAGAACGGCCCCGGAGGGTGATCCTCCGGGGCCGTTTCTGTCCGCTGCGGCCTACCTGCCGACCAGGGCGCGCAGCTTGCGCCACCGGTTGGTCATGCCCCAGCCGAGGACCTTCGTGAACGCCTCGGTGATGATGTTGCCGGACATCTTCGATTCGCCGAGCTCGCGCTCGGTGAACGTGATCGGCACCTCGACCATCGTGAACCCGGCCTGCAGTGCCCGCCACCCCATGTCGATCTGGAAGCAGTAGCCCGCGGACTCGATGGCGCCGAGGTCGAGGGTCTCGAGGACGGTGCGCCGGTAGGCCCGGTAGCCGCCGGTGATGTCCTTGATCTTCACGCCGAGCGCGAGCTGGGAGTAGATGTTGCCGCCGCGGGAGAGGATCTCGCGGCGCTTGGGCCAGTTGACGACGCTGCCGCCGGGCACGTACCGCGAGCCCGCGACGACGTCGGCGCCCGCGTCGATCTTGTCGAGCAGGCGGTGCAGCTGTTCGGGGGCGTGGCTGCCGTCGGCGTCCATCTCGACGATCACCTGGTAGTCCCGTTCGAGGGCCCACCGGAAGCCGGCGATGTATGCGGCGCCGAGACCGTTCTTCTCGGTGCGGTGCATGACGTGGATGCGCCCGGCGGTGTCGTCGGCGGCGAGCTTGTCGGCGATGTCGCCGGTGCCGTCGGGGCTGCCGTCGTCGGCGACGAGGACATGGGTGCCGGGCAGCGCCGCGTGCAGCCGCCCGATGATCAGTGCGATGTTCTCCCGCTCGTTGTACGTCGGGATGATCACCAGGGTGTGGGAGCTCGGCGTGTCCCCGGTCGGCGTGCCCGCGCTCATTCGATCCTCTCCCCCAGCCGAGGCTGGTTCTTTCCGTGAACATCCACACCGTCAGTTGAGGGTGCGGCCTGCCGCGCCCGCCTCTGCGCTGCGGAGTGCAGCGCGGCGGCGAGCAGGGCCAGGGCGGCGCCGACGCACAGAGCGAACTCCGGGATCGGGCCGAACCGAGTAGCCAGCGTAGTGGAGTCGCGCAGCGGAACCTGCGCCACCAGGGTCGTCGGGGTGAAAAGTGACGAAGATTCCTGCACGGTTCCGTCGGGGCCGACGATCGCGCTGACGCCGGAGGTTGCGGCGACGACAACGGTCCGGCCGTGCTCGACCGCCCGCAGCCGCGACATCGCGAGCTGCTGGTAGGTCATCTCCGTGTCCCCGAACGTGGCGTTGTTGGTGGGGACGGCGATGAGCTGGGCGCCGCCCCGCACGGCCTCGGTCAGGGCCCGGTCGAAGGCGACCTCGTAGCAGGTGGCGACGCCGACCGGGATGGTGGTCGGCTCCCCCGAGCCCCGGCCGGTGGTCACCTGCACGACGCCGTCCCCGTCGCCGGGGACGAAGTTGCCCGCGCGGTCGGCATATTCGGAGAAGTGCCGGAAGAAGTCGCGGTACGGCAGGTACTCGCCGAACGGTTGGATGATCTTCTTGTCGTGCCGGTCGCCGGGGCCGGTGGCGGGGTCCCAGACGATGACCGAGTTGGTGGTGGTGCCGTCGCCGTTGACGAGCACTGTGCCGACGAGGATGGGGGCGCCGACGGCGCGGGCGGCGGCGGTGATCGCGGCGGCGGCATCACGGTTGCGGAGGGGGTCGATGTCGGAGGCGTTCTCCGGCCAGATGACGATGTCCGGCCGGGGCACGTCCCCGGCGTCGACGTCGGTGGCGAGGTCGAGTGTCTCGGCGACGTGGTTGTCGAGGACGGCGCGGCGCTGCGCGTTGAAGTCGAGGCCGAGGCGTGGGACGCCGCCCTGGATGGCGGCGACGGTGATCGTGCCGGTGTCGGTGAGGTCGCTGTCCGCGGCGTCCATGCCCGGCAGGGTCGGCGACAGCGCGGCCGCGAGGACCGGGGCGATCAGGGTGAGCGCGGCGGCCGGTGCCCAGCGTCGCGGCGTTCCGGTCAGCCCCGCGACCAGGGCGGCAAGGCCGGTGCCGGTCAGCGCGACCGCGAAACTGACCAGCGGCGCCCCACCGATGCTCGCGAGGGACAGCAGCAGGCCCTCGGACTGGCCGAACGCCAGCCGGCCCCAGGGGAATCCGCCGAACGGCACCGATGACCGCAGCCATTCGGTCATCGACCAGGTGCAGGCGATCCACAGCGGCGCGAGCGGCAGCCGTGCGACCGTGACCGCGAGCGCACCGAACAGCCCGACGAACAGCGCCTCGACGGCGGACAGCGCAAGCCACGGCACCGGGCCGACGTACACGCCGATCCACGGCAGCAGGGGCAGCAGGAACCCGAGCCCGGCGAGGTAGCCGTACCCGAACCCGGCCCGCATCCGGCGCGGGCCGCTCCCCCATCCGGTGAGGACGAGGACGAGCAGCCCGATGCCGACCGGGGCCAGGAACCACAGCGGCCGCGGCGGGAAGCTCGCGAACAGCAGCAGCCCGGCGACGACCGCGGCGACGGAATCCCGCAGGATCGGCGCCGCCCGCCGCAGCAGGCCGGGCGCCGCGTCGACGTCAGCGCTCATGGATGGTGACGCCGCGGTGCACGGTGCGCAGGCACACCGGGTTCGGGGCGTCGTCGTCGAGCCGCGGCATCGCGGGCACCCGGGACCGCGGGTCGGTCGACCACCGTTGCACCGTGTCCTTCGCCGCGGTGACGACCAGGTCGCCCGCCTCCCACACCGCGTACGAGGCGGGGGCGCCGGGAACCAGGGTGCCTGCCAGCCCGTCCCGCACGCCGCCGGCCCGCCACGCACCGCGGGTGGCCGCGGCGTACGCGGCACGCGGCGAGATGCCGGCGCCCTCGGTGCGGTGGTGGGCGGCCGCGCGCAGCGAGTCCCACGGGTTCAGCGGCGTGACCGGGGCATCGGAGCCGATCGCGAGCGACACCCCGGCCGCGGCCATCGCCGCGTACGGGTTCATCGCGGCCGCGCGGTCGGCGCCGAGCGCGCGGGCATACATGCCGTCCGGTCCGCCCCACTGGGCGTCGAATCCGGGCTGGACGCTGGCAACGACACCCCACGCGGCGAGCTTCGCGGACTGCTCGGCGTTGATCATCTCGACGTGTTCGAGGCGGTGCCCGCAGGACGCGACCGCGGGCCCGCCGAGTTCGGCGACGACCCGCTCGATGCCCGCGACGGCGGCGGCGACGGCGGCATCGCCGATGACGTGGAATCCGGCCTGGATCCCGGCCTCGGTGCAGGACCGCACGTGCGCGGCGATCGCGTCGACGTCGAGGTGGGCGGTGCCGGTGTGCGGCCGGTCGGCGTACGGCTGCGACAGCCACGCGGTGCGGGAGCCGATCGCGCCGTCGACGAACAGGTCGCCGCCGAGGGCGTGCGCCCCGGTCTCGGCGATCATCGCCCGCGCTTCGTCGGGGCTGGTGACGGCCTGCCCCCAGTAGGCGCGGACCTGCACGCCGTGGTCGGTGGCGAGCAGTTCGGCGAGGTCGGCTCGGCCCGCGATGTCGGGCCCGGCGCATTCATGGACCGCGACGATGCCGTAGGAGGCGGCCCTGTCGAGGGCGGCGGCCCGGGCGGCGGCCCGTTGCCCCGCGGTGAGCAGGTCGCGGGCGGCGGCCCGGACCCGATGGTGCTCGTCCGCGGTGACGGGCGTCTCGCCGGGGACGCGGGCGGCGCTGCGCAGCGGCGTCGAGCAGGCGGCGGAGTGCGCGTCGATCCGGGACAGGTAGACGGCGCGGCCGGGGGCGGCGGCGTCGAGTTCGGCGGTGGTCGGTCCGCGGTCGGCGTCGGGCCAGCCGGTCTCGTCCCAGCCCTGCCCCCAGATGACGGCGTCGTCGTGCTCGGCGGCGTGGGCCCGCAGCAGGTCGAGGCATTCGCGCAGGGACCGGGCGCCCGCCACGTCCAACCCGGTCAGGGTGAGACCGAGGGCGGTGGTGTGGACGTGCGTGTCGACGAAGCCGGGGGCGACGAACGTGCCGTCGAGGTCGACGATCTCCGCGTCCGGGTGCAGGGCCCGCCCGGGCCGGTCCTCACCGACCCAGACGACGGTGCCGTCGGTGACCGCCATGGACGTCGCATCCGGTGCCGACGGGCTGTAGATGCGGCCGCCGACCAACAGTTGGGTACTCACGGGTTCTCAGTGTGCCCGCCCGCCCGTTCCGGGGTGTCGACGGGGATCGGGAAGGACCACCTCGCCCTCGATCGCGAGCGGGTCGGTGATCCGGGTCGGGGTGTCGGCGCCGTGGTCGACCACGACGTCCTCCACGATCACGCCGTCGACGACGGTGGTGCGGCGGGTGCGGGCATACATCCCGGCGCCCGCGGCGCCACCGGCGGTGGCCATCGCGAGCCTGCGCCCCCCGAGCAACACCGCAAGCGGGCGCAGCGCCCACCGCGTCGGCGGCATCAGCATCAGCAGCCCGAGGACGCCCGTGACCAGGCCGGGCACGACAAGCAGCACGGTGCCCGCGGTGACAAGGGCGCCGTCGGCGACCGCGCCGCCGACCGCGGCGGTGTCCTGGCCGGCGTCCCGGAACTGCGCGAGCACCCGGCGGAACTGCGAGCGGACCAGCCACAGGCCGACGGCCCAGATCGCGAGGAACAGCAGAATGGTCCAGCCGACGCCGATGGCGCTGCCGATCCAGACCACCGCCGCGACCTCGACGACGAGGTACAGCACGAACAGCGCGGGGATCATGTCGGTCCTTTCGATGGAAGCGCCCGTCACGGGAGGCTCTCGTCCTGTCAACGTCCGAGGCGCCCGATTTTCTCCCGGGCCGGGGACGGAAGACGTCACACGCGAGTTGGTTGTTTTCCCGTGATTCGGCGCCGGATCGGTGGGGAAACGACCAACTCGCGAGCGGCGGGCGCCGCCGATCCCCCGGTCAGGCGCAGCAGTGCGGGTCGAGGACCAGGCGCAGGGCGTCGAGGGAGTCGGCGCGGGGGCGGTGGAAGACGTTCATGCCGCGCCGCTCGGACTCGACCATGCCTGCCCGCTTGAGCTGGCCGAGGTGGTGGCTGACGGTGGACTCGGCGAGGCCGACGCCTGCGGCGAGGTCGCACGTGCACACCTCGCCGTCGGCGGCGGTCAGCAGGATCGACATCAGCTTGATGCGGACCGGATCGGCGAGCGCCTTGAGGCGCAGTGCCAGGTGCAGGGCGTCGTCGTCGCTGATCGGCGCGGCGGACACCGGTGCGCAGCAGATCGGTGCGCTGACGTCGATGACCGGCAGGGCTTTCGGCATGACGCCGATCCTACCTAGGCTCTTGACTTATGTCGAAAAGGTGGCGCACTCTGTAGTCGGAACACTTCGACATATATAGAAAAGGTAGGCGGTCATGTCACGCGCACAACTCGCACTCAACGTCGACGACCTGCAGGAGGCGGTCACGTTCTACTCGAAACTGTTCGGCACCGCACCCGCGAAGCTGAAGCCCGGGTACGCGAACTTCGCGATCGCCGAGCCCCCGCTCAAACTCGTGCTGCTCGAGAACCCCGGTAAGGGCGGCACGATCAACCACCTCGGGGTGGAGGTCGAATCGTCGGAGCGGGTGCACGCGGAGATCGCGCGGCTGACCGAGGAGGGACTGTTCACCGACGAGGAGATCGGCACCACCTGTTGCTTCGCCACCCAGGACAAGGTGTGGGTCACCGGCCCCGCCGGTGAACGGTGGGAGGTCTACACCGTCCTCGCCGACTCGGACACCTTCGGCACCAGCCCGGCGCATCTCGACGGCCCGCGCGGCGCCGACGGGGGCGTCTGCTGCGGCACCGGCGCGCCCGCGGACGAGCGTGTGGACGAGGACGCGGCGGCAGGACGCGGCTGCTGCTGAACGCCGGCGACCCGCGTCGGCCGCCCCGGGCAGCGGCGGCCGACGCGGGTCAGTCGGTGACCGGCTGCACGGTCAGTTCCGCGACAAGGGCCTCGACCCTGCCCCGGATCGCGTCGCGGATCGGCCGCACCGCCTCGACACCCTGCCCCGCCGGGTCGTCGAGGGTCCAGTCCCGGTAGGACCTGCCGGGGAACACCGGGCAGGTGTCGCCGCACCCCATCGTGATCACCACGTCCGACGCCTCGACGGCGTCGGCGGTCAGGATCTTCGGGTTCTCGGCGGAGATGTCGATGCCGACCTCGGCCATCGCCTGCACGGCGGCCGGGTTGACCCGATCCGCGGGCGCGCTGCCCGCGGACCGGACCTCGATGCGGTCGCCGGCCAGCGCGGCGAGGAAACCGGCGGCCATCTGGGAGCGGCCGGCGTTGTGGACGCAGACGAACAGCACGGACGGTGTTGCCATCGGGTCAGGACTCCTTCACCGGCGCCGCGGCGCCGATCGTCGGTGCCGGTGCAGCGAAGCGCCGACGCAGGGCGAGTGAGACGTACACCAGCGCGACCAGGACGGGCACCTCGATCAGTGGCCCGACCACCCCGGCCAGTGCCTGCCCCGACGTGGCGCCGTAGGTGGCGATCGCGACGGCGATCGCGAGTTCGAAGTTGTTGCCCGCCGCGGTGAACGCGAGGGTGGTGGTGCGCTCGTACCCGAGACCCATCGCCGCGCCGAGCAGGTAGCCACCGCCCCACATGACCGCGAAGTACGCCAGCAGCGGGATCGCGATCCGGACCACGTCCACCGGGTTGGAGGTGATCTGCTCGCCCTGCAGGGCGAACAGGATCACGATCGTGAACAGCAGCCCGTACAGCGCCCACGGCCCGATCCGCGGCAGGAACGTCGACTCGTACCACTCGCGGCCCCTGGCCTTCTCCCCGTAGCGGCGGGTCACGAACCCGGCGAGCAGCGGGATGCCGAGGAAGATCAGCACCGACTTCGCGATCTGCCACGGCGAGGCGTCGATCGTGGTCTGCTCCAGACCCAGCCAGCCGGGCAGGACCGAGAGGTAGAACCAGCCAAGGACCGCGAACATGATCACCTGGAACACCGAGTTGATCGCGACCAGGACGGCCGCGGCCTCGCGGTCCCCGCAGGCGAGGTCGTTCCAGATGATCACCATGGCGATGCAGCGGGCCAGGCCGACGATGATCAGCCCGGTCCGGTACTCGGGCAGGTCCGCGAGGAAGATCCAGGCGAGCGCGAACATCAGGGCCGGGCCGAGGACCCAGTTGAGCGCGAGCGATCCGATCAGGAGCCTGCGGTCGCCGGTGACGGTGTCGAGGCGGTCGTAGCGGACCTTCGCGAGCACCGGGTACATCATGATCAGCAGGCCGAGGGCGATCGGCAGGGAGATGCCGTCGATCTCCACGGCGGACAGGACGTCGCCGAGGCCGGGGATTCCCCTGCCGAGCAGCAGTCCGGCAACCATCGCGACGCCGATCCATACCGGCAGGAACCGGTCCAGGGTCGAGAGCTTGCCAACAACAGCGGGGTGGGCGGCGGTATCGGTCACCGGGATGCCTCCGCGGACCCGCAGGCCGAGCCAGCGACGACGCCGGACTCGGAGGACAGCACGGCCGACAACTGCGCGAGCGCGGACGGGATCACCCGGTAGTACACCCAGGTTCCGCGCCGCTCGCAGTCGAGCAGGCCAGCCTCACGCAGCACCTTCAGGTGGTGGGAGATGGTCGGCTGGGACAGGTCGAACGCGGGCGAGATGTCGCAGACGCAGGCCTCTCCCCTCTCGTGGCTGGCGATCAGGCTCAGCATTCGCAGCCGCACCGGATCCCCGAGTGCCTTGAACATTCGGGCCAAGTCCCCGGCCCAGTCCTCGGTCAGGGGCTCGCTCGTCAGCGGTGAGCAGCAGAGCTCGCCGCCCGAACCATTGTATATCGACATACATCAATATTGACAGACGTCGAATCAGTGTTCAACGTGCGGGTGACCACTACCCCGGGGATCACCCGGCTGCCCGGTCGCGGTCACCGGTCGGTTTCCGCGGAGCGGCGGTCGCTGCGCGAAGGTCAGCCAGCTGCTCGCGGAGCGCGGACTCCGCGGTCCGCGCCTGCCCGGCGTCGACGCGGGACTGCTCGAGTTCGTCGCGGAGCGTGTCGACCCGGTGCCGGGCATCGGCGGCGGCGCCGCGTTCGTGCTCGACGGACTGCTCGAGCCGCGCGATGGTGGTGGCTGCGGCCGCGGCGGCCTTCTCGGCCGCCGACCGCAGCTCGACGATGCGCTGTTCCGACACCGCCGTGACCTGAGCGAGGTGTCGCGCGGCGGTCTCGCCGTCCTCGGCGGCCCGCTGCCGGGCGGTGTCGGCGGCCAGTTCGGCGGTCGCGGCCCGCTGGTGTGCCGCCTCCGTCCGCCCGTCGGACTCGCGCAGCCGGGTGCGCAGCGCCTCGATCTCCGCCGCTGCCGCGGCAAGTCGGGAATCCCGGTCCTCCTCGAGCGCCACGATCTGCTCGGTGGTCTCCCCCAGTTGGATCCGGTGTGCCCGTTCGAGATCGTCGACGACGCTGCGGTGGTCGGTCGTCAGCCGGTCGACCTCGGCCCGGTGGTCGGCCAGCGCCGCGGCCAGTTCGGCATCGACCGCCTCCACCGCGGCGTCCGCATTGGTTCGATCGTCGAGGGCGGTCTCGTGCCGGGCACGCAGGTCCTTCAGTTCGGTCTCGTAGGCCGCCTTCGTCTGCGCGAGTTCGATGCCCGCGCGGTGCAGGGCGCCGTCGATCGCCGCCGGATCGGTCAGCCGGTCGACCGCCGCGGTGATCTGGCGAGCGGCGAGCGTGAACTGGTCGAGCGCGGTGCCGGTGACCGTCCGCAGATCCGTCAGCGTGCGTTCGAGGGACCCGACCACCTCGTCGGGCGCCGCGGACGAGGTGGCGTCGATGTCTCCCTGCTGGTCGCGGGTCTTCTGGCGGGCGCGAAACGCGCGGACCCGGTCGGCGTCGCTGGCGTACTTGCGTGGGCGCCCCGGCCGCGCGCGAGGCGCGCTTCCGTCGGATTCGGGTGCGGATTCGGTGCCATCCTCGATCATGTTTCGTAACATTACATGACATGTTACGTAACATGTGCGGTTATGAAACGCGAGATTCTAATCGTCATAATCCCCCCTTATGGTGAGTTAGAAATCCGGCCCGGATCCGCTCCGAACCAGGCGTGATCCTGCCCTCGACGGGGGTGGCGGGCGACCCTGTGGCCCGCGAAGCCGGGATGCGAAAACTGGGATGGCCGCGGCGCCGGACCGGGAACTGCGGCATCGACACCGAGGACGCCTGTTGACGCGCGTCAACAGGCGGGGTGTTTCGCCGCCCTCGCGGCGGCCCGGCAGGATGGCGTCCTGCGCGAGCGACACTGGACCCCGGGGGCCTCGGTCAAAACGTCACTGTGACGGCAGATGTCTTGGCAACCGCGTCGTCTCACCCCGGCATCGGCGCACGGTTCAGCGCCGGAAGCCGCGTCCCGCTCCGGCCCTGACCGGCAAAAACGCGGTGGCGGTGCCCGGCACAACGCCGGACACCGCCACCGGTGACGTCAGCTCGCTGCCGGGCCTGCGCCCCGGCCGAGGTGGCGGACGAAGAGCGGCGCCGAGCAAGTGCGTTCGGGGTCGGGCACCTGATGGTGTCCACCCGAGTACGCGTGGAGGGTCTTGTCCGTCGACTCGAAGGCGTCGAACAACGACACAGCGGCCGCACGGTCGATGCCCTCGGCGTCCCACGGAATCCAGCATTCGACCGGGACCGTGACCTTCCGCCCCGCCTCGATCAGCGCGTCGTCCACGAACACCGCCCCGAGGCTGAGTGCCGCGATCCGGGAGTCGGCCGCCGCCAGCAGCATCCCGGTCACGGCCCCCAGCATGACGCCGCCGTAGCCGACCGGCGCCTCGGGACCGATCTCCGGCAGTGCCTGCAGGGCGTCGAGGGTTGCCCGCCATTCCGGTACCGCACGCTCGGCGACCGACCGGTTGAAATCGACAACGATCGGCGCGATCGGCTCGGATGCCGCCCGGGCCCGGTGGATCGCGTCGACCCACTGCTGGTCCCGTGCGTTGCGGGGGCGGTCGCCGTGCCCGGGTGCGTCGATGGCGGCGACGGTGAATCCGTGGGTGGTCACGCCGTGGAGTGCGGCGGCCACCAATCCCGGCGCCTTCTTGTGCATGCCGTCGCCGTGCCCCGACAGCAGCAGCGGTGCACCCGCGGTCCCGGCCGCCGGTGACCAGAGCACACCGGTGATGTCGCCGAGGGTGAAGTGTCGTTCGACGACGCCGTCCGCGGTCGTCTCCGACGTGACGTGCAGGTTCTCAGAGGTGAAGTGCATGGTGTTGCCTTTCGGGAGTGCCTCGTTTCGGGCGCTCCCGGCGACACCTACGTCGTTCGCCGAACCGTGAACACGAGTGGGAGCACCCACATGGTTACTGCGGTCATGGGTCTCACCTCCTGGCGTGATGTCACGGTCCCGCGCACGCTATCAACCCCGACGGAGGGGCGTCCACACAATTTCCGAGCGTGCGGGCAGGCGCGGAGGCCCTCACATCCTGATATGGCGGATCCCGACCGCCACCCGCCGGAGCCGGGAGCGGGCGCCGCTCAGGCGGGCGTGCGCGAGGTCCAGACCGGCGCGGGCCGCGATCTCCTCAACGACGTCGTCGACGGCTCGACCATCGGTCCCGACGTGTTCGTCGAAGCGCTCGGTCGCGAGTGCCCGAACGCAGCGAGGAATCTGGCGCATCGCCCAGGTGTCCTTGCGCCCGGTGGCACGGCCAGGCCAGTAGTCGCCGCGCGCCCGCAGCCTGCGGCGGAGGGTGTCCGGTGCAGCGACGAGGGCGAAGTGCCTGACCTCGACGTTCCTGTCGGAGAGTCCGGCCATGATCTCGTCGAAGTAGTCCGGATGCACGAGGGTCATCGGAACGAGGACGGGTCCGTCGTGGGCGGCCACCGCGTCGGCGAGCGTCTCGATCACCGCCGATCTCCACTGGGGTCGGTCCTGGAAGTCGCCCCGCGCCCCAGCGGGCAGCATCTTGTGGATCGCGAACCCGATGAGCTCGGGGTCGGCGACCAGCGAGTTCGGCAGGCGGCGATGCAGCTCGAACGCAGTCTGTGTCTTGCCCGCACCGAACGCACCGTTGATCCAGATGAGCATCGTGCCGAGTGTAGCGATACGCGTGCCGGGACAATCGACGCTGCGCCAGCTATCCCGCGTCGGACTTGCCGCGCCCGCGCAGGACCATGACCGACGCGCCGATCGCCACCAGCATGCCGCCACCACCGCCGACCAGCCAGGCCGCGTTGAGGTCACCGCCGCCGGACGTGCCCGCATTGGCGCCCTGCCTGCCGCCGATGGTCTCCATCACCCAGTCGTATTGCTCGGCGACGACCGCATACGCGGCAACATCGGACATCCCGTCCTTGTCGTCCCCCAGGGAGGCCGACAGCGTGCCGACCACCTTTCCGTCCACGAAAAGCGGGCCGCCGGAATCACCCGGCTGCGTCTTTCCGCCGTTGTGGGTGTCGACGTTGATCATCTGCTTGCCCTCGAACAGCGACATGTCCAAGAGTTCCGTGATCTCCCCCTCCGCGACCGGTAGCTTCGTTGTCTTGCCGCTGCCGTCCGGCGACCAGCCGTACAGCCGTGCGGCACCCACCCCGGGCACCGTGTCCGACACCGTCGGGTAGCTGGCCAACCCCATGTCCTCGACGGTGTGCAGCAGCGCGATGTCCCCCGCAGGGGCGGCCTCCCAGTGATCCACCTGCACCCGGCGCTGCTGGTCGCCCTGGCCCAACCGGACGCTGCCGCCCGGGGTCGGAAAGGGCTCGATGCAGTGCCGGGCGGTGAGCACCCAGTGCGGCGCGATCGCGGTGCCGGTGCAGTCGCCGTCGAGCGAACCGGTGTCGGCGATCTGCGCGGACACCACCGCAGCGGACTCGGCGTTGTCCGCGGCGAAGGTGTCGCTGTGCAGGGCATGCGCCGTTCCCACCGGCCCCAAGGTCGCGAGCGCGAACCCGGCGGCACCGGCGGCGAACAAACGGGAGGTGAACATGTTGATCCTTTCCATGGGCCGCGCATTCGGCGCGGCCACGAGTACGTAGCGGAATGTGATTGCGAGGGCGGATGCCGGTGGCGCGCTATCCGCGCGCGAGTGCGGGGCGTGGCGGCAACGTGCGGTCGGCGGCGCGCGCGCAGCAGCGCGCCATCACCCACTCGCACGGCCCCTGCCGGAACCAGAGCGACAGCAGGGTCGAACCGGCAAGCGCCGCCACGATGGTGGTCCACCCCAGCACCGGCAGCGATGCGGGTGCGCTCGGGGTCGAGAACGGTCCGGCGGAGACGAGGTGGGCCACGTACACCGTGAGCGACATCGAGCCCATCGCCTGCAGCGGCCGCGTCCAGCTCACCGGCCCGCGGCACACCAGCAGGCACAGCGCCAGCGCCGCGAGCGCCCCGGCGGCGACGGTGACGGTATCGAGCAGTCCCCCGCTGTGCGGGGCTGGGTCGACGAGGGCAACGCCGATGAGCCCGTTGCGATCCCGGGCGGCCCGCGTGGCCTCGTAGTCGATCGCACCGTTGCGCAGTGCCGCACCGGCGATCGCGATGGCGGCGCCGACGACGAGCGTCCACACCTGCGCCGCGGTGGAACCGAGAAGATGGCGGTACGTCAGGATGCCAGCCACGGTCAGCGCCGCCCACACGGTCACCGGGTACGGCGGCAGCAGAGGGACGGGCAGCGCCGTGACACTGGCCACCGCGTGGAGGACGGCCGAGGCCGCGACCAGCCACGCCGCAAGCACCGCAAGCGTTCTGGTGCGCCACCGCGGCGCGCAGGCCAGCGCGATGTAGCAGATGCCGATGGTCTGCAGCACCACGAAGATCGTGCCCGACACCGGGGCCACCAGTTGTTGGAGCGCGATCAACAGCACGCCGCGAACCATCAGGGCGTGGCGGCTGCCTGCGAGTTCGTCACCACCCGAACGGATGCCGCGGTCGGCCATGATCGCCAGCGAGACACCCGACAGCACGGCGAACAGTGCCGACGGGAATCCGAGGAATAGCCGCCCCCACGCGCCCTCCGGCGGCATGAGATGGGACACGATCATGCCGATGAGGGCGAGGGCGCGCGCAACATCGACGGCCACGATGCGCGCGCGACCGCCGCCGCCGGCTGTCGGCGGTGACTGTGCCGCGGCGGCGGCGAACGACTGGGTATCGAGCATGGGCACAACGCTACGAACGGCGGTGTTGTCATAGTGTTAAAGGACGTCGTCCGCTGCGACCAGCAGCCGCCGAGCTGGGCGGCCACCGTATCGAGGAGTCACCATTCGCGTCCTGGTTGTCGAAGACGAGCCCTATCTGGCGCAGGCGATCGCCACCGGCCTGCGACGTGTGTCGATGGCGGTGGACGTCAGCGGCGACGGCGCCGAGGCACTCGACCTGATCGCGTTGACCGACTACGACGTCGTGGTGTTGGATCGCGACCTGCCGACGGTGCACGGTGACGACGTCTGCAGGCACATCGCCGCCACCCACCCGGAGGTCCGTGTCCTGATGCTGACCGCCGCGCACGCGCTGGCCGAACGTGTCGAGGGTTTCGAGATCGGTGCCGACGACTATCTCGTGAAGCCGTTCGAGTTTCCCGAGCTGGTGGTGCGCCTGCGCGCGTTGGAGCGGCGCAGCCAGCCCGCGCGGGCACCCATTCTGGACGCCAACGGGGTGCGCCTGGATCCGCTGCGGCACGAGGTGTGGCGCGATGGTGAGCCGGTGCGGCTGAGCCGCAAAGAGTTTGCGGTGCTGCACACCCTGATGAAGGCCGCCGGTGACGTGCTGTCGGCGGAGACCCTGCTGGCGAAGGCGTGGGACGCGAACGCCGATCCGTTCACGGCGTCGCCGCGGGTCACCATCTCCCATTTGCGCAAGCGGCTCGGCAAACCGTGGGTGATTCAGACGGTGGTCGGCGTTGGCTACCGTTTCGGGGCGGCAGAGGAGGACTGACGCCGTGCATGTCCATGGTTTCGCCGCGGCCGCGCCGCAGACGCCGATCGGCCGGGCCCGCCGGTTGACCATTCGCGCCCGGCTCACCCTCACCTATGCCGCTCTGGTGACGGCCGTGGGCGCGGCGCTGATCGCGATCGTCTACCTATTCATGTACGTCATGTCGATCAACTTTCAGTTGGCGGTGCCCGCGACCCCCGACGGCGTTCTCGAGGTGGATGTCCCGCTCACGGCGATGACGAACTTCCTGGACACCATGCTCGTCACCTCGATCGTCACGCTGGCCATCCTGGCCTTGGCCTCCGCGGCCGTTGGCTGGTACGTGGCGGGGCGGATGCTCGCTCCGCTGGCGGCGTTGAACGCGGCCGCGACCCGCGCCGCCGCCGGCGATCTGAGCCAGCAGCTCGCGCTGAGCGGCCCGCGTGACGAGCTACGCGACCTGGCCGATACGTTCGATCGGATGCTGACCGCTCTCGCCGAGTCGATGGACTCGCACCGCCGTTTCGCGGCGAACGCGTCGCACGAGCTGCGCACGCCGCTCGCCGCGACACAGACGATGATCGACGTTGCGCTCGCGGACCCGCGGGCCACCGCGGCGGAACTGCGGACGCTCGCCGAACGCATCCGGGACATCAATCGGACGAACGCCGACACCGTGACCGCGCTGCTCGAGTTGGCCAAGTCGCAGTCCGGTCTGCTGACACGCGAGGAGGTCGATGTGACCGCCCTCGTGCGCGACAGCCTGACGGTGGTTGCGCCCGAGGCCGCCGCGGTAGGGGTTGCCCTACCGCCGCCCCCGTCGCGGCCTGCGACGGTGAACGGCGACCGGGTGCTGCTGCGGCAGGCCGTGATCAATCTGCTCCGCAACGGGATTCGGCACAACAGGCCCGGCGGTGCCGTGCAACTGGGGTGCGAGGTCGATGCGGCGGCGGTACGCATCCTGGTGCGCAATGACGGCCCACCGGTGCCGGCCGAGCTGCTGGCAACGCTGACCGAGCCGTTCGTGCGCGGCAGCGGCCGCGCCCGCACGAACGACCGCGGCCACGGGCTGGGGCTGGCGCTCGTGGCGGCGGTGGCCAGGGCGCACGCCGGCGAGTTGACCCTCACCGCGAATCCCGGCGGTGGCTTGACCGCGCTGTTGCAGGTGCCGCGCTAGCCTGCGCCCTGACCCGCCCCGCCGCGGCGGACGCACGCGCCGCCACGATGTCCCCGGCGGACCGTATCGTCACGGAGGTGGCAACCGCGGCGGGACCGGAGAAGAGGAACGAGATGGGCGATGTCGGTGAGTGGCCCGCGCGGGCGGGCGCCCTGCCCGCCCCGGTGACCCCGGTCCCCGAGGACGTCGCGGCGGCGATGCACCGGCTCCGGTTCGAGTCGGTGTCCGCGAACACCCGCGCCGCGCAGATCAGCGACTGGACGATCTTCACCCGCTGGTGCGAGCGGGTCGGGCAGCGGCCGCTCCCGGCCACCCCGGACCTGCTCGGGTGGTTCCTCACCGAGAAGTCGGCGGAGGTGCGTCCGGACGGGCGTCCCGCATACGCGCCGTCGACGATGACGCGGTGGGTGGCATCGATCAACACGATCCACTCGCTGGCCGGGCACCCCAAGCCGGGGCAGGCCGCGGCCGTCCGCGAGATCCTGCGCGGCATCGCCCGCACCCGGGCAACGCCACCCGCACGACGGGAACCGCTGCTGACCGACGACGTTCGGGTGATCGTCGAACAGATGCGCACCCGGGCCTCGGCGGCGGCGTGGCCGGATCGGGTTGCCGAACGCCGGGATTCGGCGTTGCTGCTGATCGGGTTGACCGGGGCGATGCGACGCTCCGAACTCGCCGGACTGCTGGTGTCCGACGCCCGACCGCACCGCGCAGACGGGCTTTACGTGACGATCCGCCGGTCGAAGACCGACCAGGCCGCGGCCGGGCGCACCGTGACCCTCCCCTACGGGGCCTCGCCGGTGACCTGCCCGGTCTGCGCGTACTGGCGGTGGCGGGAGGTCGTCGACGCCTGGGACGGCGGGGGCAGGCCCGCGGTCGCGGCGCTGCTGTCCGGCCCGGAGGACGGGCACCCCGAGCACCGGTGCCGGGGGGTCTCCGGATCCCCGGACTCGGAGCCGCGGCCGCTGTTCCGGCGGGTGCACCGCACCGGTGGGCTCGGCGCCACCGCGCTGTCGGGGCAGGCGATCGCGTCGATGATCCAACGCCGCGCCAGGCAGGCGGGCTACGCGGAGGAGTTTGTCGCGATGCTCGGCGGGCACAGCCTGCGGGCCGGGTTCGTCACCCAGGCCGTCCGCAATGCGGCCTCCGCCGAGCAGATCATGACGCAGAGCGGGCACACCGACCAGCGGATGATCGCCCTCTACTCCCGGCAACACGCCGGCCTGCACGGCAACGCGGTCACCGCGCTCGGCCTCTGACCGGCCGCCGCCCGACTCTCACGGAGTTCTCATTCGCCGGCAATCAATCCCCCACGCTCTCCACCTAACCTTGAGGGCATAGAGGTTTCGGGAATCGAATCCCGCTGGGAACCAGGATGTTTCGAGGATGGGAGATGTCATGTCGAGCATTCGGAGGGCTGGTCGGGAGCGGCGGTGCATCACAACGACGACCGCCGAGCTGCGCAGCAGGGGCCTCGCCGTGATCGTCGCCGCCGAGCCGCAGTGCGGTGAGGTCCTCGTCACCGAACCCGGCCGCGGATGGATGGCGTCCGTCCTTCCCGGCGCAACGCCCGACGACGAGGCCGATGTCCTGCTGTTCGCGACCGAACCGGCACAGCAGTGGACCGAGGACTACCGAGCCTGGGCCGCCGCGATGGAGTCCCTGCTGAGCCGGGGAGCGGCGGGCGAGGCGGCATGACCCGGCGGCAACCGGCGTCACCCGGCAAGATGAGGGAGTGGTCGCTGTCCACCGGGTACTGATCGTCGAGGACGACACCGACGTCCTGACCGCGCTGCGGCGCGGTCTCGAACTGTCTGGGTTCGAGACCGTCACCGCGGAGGACGGGGCGGCCGCCCTGCGTGCCGTCAACGAGCACGATCCGGACCTGATCGTGCTGGACCTGAGCCTGCCCGTCCTCGACGGGGTGGGGGTGGTGACCGCCCTGCGGGCGTTGAACAACGACGTGCCGGTATGCGTGCTGTCCGCGCGGAGCGCGGTCGGCGACCGGATCGCGGGCCTCGAGGCGGGCGCGGACGACTACATGGTGAAACCGTACGAGTTCGGTGAACTGGTCGCGCGGATCCGCGCCCTGCTGCGCCGCAGGCCTGATCCGACCGCGCAGACGCAGGCCGGGACGGTCCGCGTCGGACCGGTCACCGTCGACCTGCCCGGCCGCCGCGTCGGTGTCGCCGGCCGGGCGGTGCACCTGACCAAGCGGGAGTTCGACCTGCTCTCGGCGTTCGCCGAGAACCGCGGCATCGTGCTCACCCGCGAGGGGCTGCTCGAATCGGTGTGGGGGTACGACTTCGAGACGGAGACGAACGTGGTGGACGTGTTCGTCAGCTACCTGCGACGCAAGCTGGAGGCCGACGGCGCACCCCGGGTGCTGCACACCGTTCGCGGCGTCGGCTTCGTCCTCCGGGACCCATGACCACGCCGCGGGCGGGGACCGGGCGCCGGGGGCCGGTGTCGCTGCGGGCGCGGGTGACCGCGGCGGCGGCGCTCGGGACCGCGGTGGTCGTGCTGCTGCTCGGCGCGGTCGCCTGGATCGGGATCGAACGGCAGGTCACCGCGCAGCTCGACGCGAAACTCGACTCCGTCGCCCAGGTGACGGCCGCCAACCTGACCAGCCTGCGCGTGCTGCAGGGCCCGCTGCCGCTGCCCCCGGACTATGCGGGGACGGTGCGCGCGGGCGGGATCGTGCTGTCGACGACCGCCGCGACCCTCCCCCCGTCCCCCGAAGGCTGGAGCGACGCCACCGTGGACGGGACGCCGTATCGGGTGCGGACCGTCGTGGTGATCAGCGGGCTGGACGCGACGATCTCGGTCGGCGCGCCGACCGAGCCTGCCCGGGCGACGATCACCGGTCTGCACCGGTGGACGGTGGCGATCGGTGTCGCGGCGGTTCTCGTTGCCGCCGGGCTCGGGTGGCTGTTCGCCGGGGTCGCGGTCGCGCCGCTGCGCAGGCTCGCCGAACAGACCCGGAGGCTCGGTGCCGACCCCGCGGCGCCGCCGCCGCAGGGGTCGGGGGCGCGGGAAGCGGAAGAGCTGGCCGCGGCGCTGCGGCAGCTGCTCGCCGCCAACGCGGACGAGCGGGCCCGCACCGCGTCGGCTCTGGAGACGGCCCGCGACTTCGCGGCCGCGTCCGCGCACGAACTGCGCACCCCGCTGACCGCGATGCGCACGAACCTCGAGGTCGCGACGACGATGGACCTGCCAGCCGACACCCGCGACGAGATTCTGGCCGACACGCTGCGCACCCAGCGGCGCGCGGAGGGCACCCTCGGCGCGCTGGAACGGCTCGCGGCCGGTGACCTGACGTCGGGAGCCGACTTCGAGCCGGTCGATCTGGCCGAACTGTTGGACCGCGCCGCGCAGGACGCGGGCCGCGCCCACCCGGGGGTCGACATCCGGCTCGATGTGCCGTCCGCGCTCGCGGTCGTCGGGCTGCCCGCCGGGCTGCGGCTCGCGGTGGACAACGCCGTCACCAATGCGGTCCGGCACGGTGGGGCCCGGGTGATCGAGATCGGTGCCAGGGACGGGTGGGACGCGGTGTACATCGCGGTGACCGACGACGGTGCTGGGGTGCCCGTGGGCGAGCGCGAGGCGCTGTTCGAGCGGTTTCGGCGCGGCAGCGGCGCGGCGCCAGCCGGATCGGGTCTCGGTCTGGCGTTGATCCGTCAGCAGGCCCAGTTGCACGGGGGCACCGCATGGTTCGAGGACAGTCCGCTCGGCGGTGTCCGGTTGGTGCTTCGGCTGCCCCGCCCGCCCGCGGGATCCGGACGCCGCGCCGAGGCCGGGTCACCCGCCCGAATGCAACGCCGCCAACAGCATCGGCAGTGAACGGTGCAGTTCCCGTTCCCAGTACGGCGGGCTGTGCGTTCCCGCCGTGAAATGGGTGACCGGCTCGGCGCCAAGCGCGCGCAGCCGATCCGCAACGGCGCGACTGCTCTCGTGCATCACCGCCTCGGTCAGGTCCACCACGCCGGGCGGGAACTCCGCGGCCAACCGGTCGAGCTCGGGAAACAGCGTTTCCGCTGCCGTGCCGGGCGGGTCCAGATCGCCGACGGTGCCGTCACCGCTGGACAGATACACCGGCAGCCCGGTCAGCGCCTCGGCAAGGTGGTAGACGTCGTTCGCCTCCCACACCGCGCGGTCGCGCACCGGATCACCCCAGAGGCCGCGGTCGTCGACGCCGACGAACCGGGCCGCGGCCAGCACCACCTCGGCACGCCGCAGCGGGGCCAACCATCCGCTGTAGCTCGCGGCGGCCCGGAACATCCCCGGCCGCTGCGCCGCATACACCAGCGCACCGTATCCGCCCTGCGACAGGCCGGCGATCACCCGGTCCTGTCCGGCCCCGTAGTCGCGTTCGAGCAGCGGGACCAACTCGTCGAGATGGAATGACCGCACCGCGGGCGGCCCGCCGCGCCCCTGGTTGTACCGGTCGCTGTAGAAACCGAACATCGGCATGCCCGGCACCACCACCAGGACGTCCCGCAGTTCCGGAAGGGTCGCGATGTTGCTGTCGCTGGTCCAGCTCAGGTGATCGCCGTCGCCACCGGGCAGCAGGTAAAGCACCGGCCAGGTGCGGCCGGGCGCCCGTTCACCCCACCCGTCCGGGGTGAGCAGGCGGACCTGGGCCGGGCCGCCGAGCGCGGGCGAGTCGACGGTGAGGTCGACCACCCGATCACCGATCTGCTGTTGCTCGGTCACCGCGGCACCCGACGCACCCGCGGCGGGCGTCGGTGCAGGGTGTCCGGTGTCCGTCCCGCACCCGGCCACCAGTGATGCCGTCAGCAGCAGGCCGGCCAGGCCTGCTCCGAGCTTGTTTCCGCGTTGTCGATCAACCATGCCTCGACGCTAGGGAAGTTGGCCCGTCCCCACATCGGGGCCAACCCTGATCTGTCCCCGGACCTGCGCACCCGTTTCGCGCGGCCGATGAGTTCCACGGTCGGGGACGGTCGGTACGGAGGTCAGCACACACAGAAGGAGGTCCACGATGGGCAAGGTGTTCAGTCACATGACGATGTCACTCGACGGGTTCGTCGCGAACCCGGACGACGAGGTCGGGGAACTGTTCGAGTGGTACGAGGGCGGCGAGGTGACCGTGCCGAACCCGAACGAGACCGTCTCGTTTCGGGTCGACGATGCGGGCGCTCAGGCGCTGCGCGAGTTGACCGAGAACTGCGGAGCACTCGTCGCGGGCCGACGCCTGTTCGACATCGCGCACGGCTGGGGCGGCACCCACCCGGCGGGCGCCCCGGTCGTGGTGGTCACCCATCGTGCGCCGGAGGACGCTGCAACGGCCTGGCCGACAACGACCTTCGTTGACGGTGTCGCCGCCGCGGTCGCCCGTGCCAGGGAGATCGCGGGCGGCAGGGACGTCACCATCGCGAGCGCCGCGATCACGCAGCAGGCACTCGACCTCGGCCTGGTAGACGAGGTGTGCGTCAGCATCGTTCCGGTGCTGTTCGGCGAGGGCATCCCCTATTTCGCGGCCCTGGCCCGCGGCCATCAACTGCTCGAGGATCCGTTCGTGATTCAGGGACGCCGCGCCCTGCACCTGCGGTATCCCGTGCGCCGCTAGGTGTCCTGACGGCCTACGAGGGTTGTTCGTCGGCCGCCTCGGGAGCCGCAGGCTGGGTTTGCTTCGGTGCGGCGGGCACCCACTCGCGCAGCTTCTGGACCACCCCTCCATAGAAGGCGTCGGTCGATGAAGTGACGCTCGTGACGAAGTTCGCCGCGGTTCCCGTGCGCCGCCCACTCATCGGGAAGGTCTGTTCGAGACTGAAAGACACGATGTCGCCGGACCGATTGTCGGTCAGAACCTTCGGATTCCCGCGCACCACATCCAGGTATTCGCATGTCTCGTTGCCGCGTTCGGAGAACACCGCTTCGACCTGGACATCGCCGGGAACGTCCTTCAACTGCTTCAGAAGCCACGCCACCCTGCGGCTCGACGTTCCTTCATTCGGGGCGTCCACCGTGGTGCGGCAGCGGATCTTGCTGGTACGGACATCCGCGATCACGGTGAGATCGCCAGCGGTCTCGGGGATTCGGAGCACGGCCTCGAATACTCCATCGCCCGCCAACCGATCCACGACAGACGCGTTTCGTGCCGCAGGATCGTTGTTGTATCGACGAGCAACGATGTGCTTGACGGTGACACCGAGTTCAGCGGTCATCCGCAGGGCGAGGTGCCGCGACAGGGCCACCCACGACTCGGCCACCGTCAGCGCCTTCTGATCGCCTGAGCGGAGGGTTCCTGCCGTCACCGCGTCACGGATGGTGACCCAGTGACGACCCATGTCGACGAACTCGGTCGCACCGGACCGAGGGTGATCGAGATACCGGAGGAACTCGCTCAAAATCCAGGCATGGAGTGCATTATCGATGTCTCCGTGTGAGAGGAGCATCCGTGCCTCGTGCGCCACTTCGGCCCACGACAGATGTCGGAGGGCAACCTTGGCCAGCTTGCGCCGGTCGACCTCGACGGGGAGTTCTCCGGCACTGGCGGGGACGTCATTCGACAGGCTGACGACCACGTCGTACTTCTTCCTGCGGGCCACGTCGAGGTAGCTTTCAAGCTGCTCTCGTTTGAGCTTGCCGTTGCCGGTTTTGACCTCGAGCAGCCCGGTCCATTGACGGGTTCCGCGGGCGACCTTGAGGACGGCGTCGGGGATCACTTTCGTCTCCCCCCGTTCGTACTGAACCTCGACGTAGCCTTCGAAATTGCCAGCAGGCGCGCCCATCCGTGCACACAGTGCGCGCGCGAAGGGACGCACTGCCTGCATGGTGGCCATCAGGGCCGATGTCGCGCGGCGTTCCTGCTCCTCCCCGGCGCCGACTCCGATGACCGAGAACAGCCGCGCTGGCTGCCAGGTGTCGTGCTCGGCAAGCGTGAACTCGATCGGTTTCGACTTCTTCACCACCCGCTTCGCGGTCCGCACGCCGCGCCGGCTCGCTTTCGCCGATCGGTCCGTGGTGGGTGTGGGCGGATCCTGCGGGACCCGGCCGGAGGAACCGCTACCTGCCGACGCGGGTTCCGCGTCGGCAGAGTCGGTTTCGAGGGCGTCAGTGGGGTGAGGGTCCGCGTCGTCGTCGATGTCCACGCCGAAATCCGCGGCGAGTCCGGGCAGCCCCGATTCCCAGCCCTGGCCGACCGCCCGCACCTTCCACTCAGTGCCACGTCGATACACCTCGCCGAAGACGAATGCGGACTCGGTGGTGGCGTCGGCCGTGACGTACTCCGCGAGCGAGTGTCCCGTTCCGTCGACCAGTCGGAGGGTGAGTTTGCCGAGGTCACCGAAGCTTCCGGTGCCGACGCTACCGACGAGTGCCACGGTGCACACGTCATCGGCAATGGCGGGCAGATCGATCGCGATGCGGGCCTGAGCGCCGTCCTCGGTCGCACCCGTGCCGAGGAACCTGATCGACCCGTCGGCGGATTCCGGCTGGTTGTAGAAGACGAAATCGTCATCCGACCGAACCTTGCCATCTGTGTTGAGCAGCAACGCCGACGCATCCACGTCGATCTCCGACTCGGTCCAGCCGATGACCACGTCGACCTGCACCACGTCGGTCGGGAGGGGCAAGTTCTGCCCCTTGGACAGCATCGGAATCGTCATCGGACACCTTTGTTTGACTTGGAGACGTAGTCGCATGCACGGCCGACCACGGCTGCGGCGACCGGCGCGTCAGACGGCATCCTAGTTGGGTACGGACCCCGGTCATGACCTGTCCTTCAGGTGAACGACACAGGCGGACAGGCGAAAACGACTTCTTCGGCCGCTCCCGGACGGCCCGAACATGAAGACGAGGCCGACACCCGCGGGGCAATACGTCTGCCATGTGGTTGGGTCATGTTCGTGGTGTGGACCGACTGGGGTGTCCTGATGGCTGCCGCGCTCGCGGCGGGCTGGGTGGACGCCGTGGTCGGGGGCGGAGGGCTGATCCTGCTGCCGGTGATCCTGCTGACGATGCCGCAGATGTCGCCGCAGGAAGCGTTGGCCACCAACAAGTTGACCGCCGTCAACGGCACCGCCGCCGCCGTCGTCACCTTCGCGCGGAAGGTTCGCCTCGAATGGCGGCTGATGGTGCCTGCCGCACTGCTCGCCGCGGCGCTGTCCGCGGCGGGGGCGGCGACCGTGTCCCTGATCGACAAGGACCTGTTCATCCCGATCATCATGGGGTTGCTGATCGCGGTGGCGGTGTTCGTCACCGTACGCCCTACCGTGGGCACCACCCTCGCCCGGCACCGGCCGTCCCGGCCGAGGATCGTCACCACCGTCCTCGTCGCCGCGGGCGCTCTCGGCTTCTACGACGGACTGTTCGGCCCCGGGACCGGCACGTTCCTGATCATCACGTTCGCGGTGCTGCTCGGCACCGAATTCGTGCGCAGCGCCGCGATGGCGAAGGTGATCAACCTCGGCTCGAATGTCGGTGCGCTCGCCTACTTCGCGGCCACCGGCCACGTGTGGTGGGCGCTCGGCCTTGCGATGGCGGTATGCAACGTGATCGGTGCGGTCCTCGGTGCCCGCACCGCGCTGGCGCGGGGCGCGGGGTTCATCCGGATCGTGCTGCTCGTCGTCGTGGTGGTGATGGTGGTCCGGCTCGGGTGGCAGCAGTTCGGGTGAGAGTTCGGATAGGTTGACCGGGTGGCCGCACACGACGTCGATCCGGACTTCCTCACCCTGCCGTTGTCGGCACTCACCGACGCGGCGCTGACGGCGGCGCGGGCCGCGGGCGCCACCCACGCCGACCTGCGGGTGCATCGGCTGCGCACCCAGTCGATCCGGCTGCGCGACGGCGCCGTTCAGTCGGTGTCCGACGCGGACGAACTCGGGCTGGCGGTCCGCGTGATCATCGACGGCACCTGGGGTTTCGCGTCGCACGCCGAGCTCACCGCGGACACCGCGGCCCGGACGGCGAGGCGGGCGGTGGAGGTCGCGCTGGCGCTGCGATCCCTGAACCGGGACCCCGTCGACCTCGCAGACGAACCGGTGTACCGGGACGCCGTGTGGGTGTCGGAGTACGACGTCGACCCGTTCGCGGTGCCGACCGCCGACAAGGTGGCCCTGCTGGCCGACTACTCGGGGCGACTGTCCGCCGCCGCGGGCGTCGACCACGTCACCGCCAGCGTGTTGCAGGTCAAGGAGCAGACCTACTACGCGGACCTGGCCGGCTCGCGGATCACGCAGCAGCGGGTGCGGCTGCACCCGGAACTGGAGGCGACCGCGGTCGACGCGGCGGCGGGTAGCTTCGAGACGATGCGCACCCTCGCTCCCCCGGTCGGCCGCGGGTGGGAGGCCCTCACCGGCACCGGCTGGGACTGGGACGACGAGCTCGCCCGGATCCCGGAGTGGCTGGCGGAGAAGGTGACGGCGCCGACCGTGACGGCGGGGCCGACGGACCTGGTGATCGACCCCAGCAACCTGTGGCTGACCATCCACGAATCCATCGGGCACGCCACCGAATACGACCGGGCAATCGGCTACGAGGCCGCCTACGCGGGCACCTCCTTCGCGACCCCCGACCTGCTCGGCACGCTGCGGTACGGAACCCCGGTGATGCAGGTGACCGCGGACCGCACCGAGGCGCACGGGCTGGCCACCGTCGGCTACGACGACGACGGTGTGGCCGGGCAGCGTTGGGACCTGGTCCGGGACGGTGTCCTCGTCGGCTACCAGCTGGACCGGGTGTTCGCGCCGCGGCTCGGGTTGTCCCGGTCCAACGGCTGCTCCTACGCCGACTCCCCGCATCACGTGCCGATCCAGCGGATGGCGAACGTGTCGCTGCGACCCGACCCCGACCGGGACACCAGCACCGCGGATCTGATCGCCCGCGTCGAGGACGGCATCTACGTCGTCGGCGACAAGAGCTGGTCGATCGACATGCAGCGCTACAACTTCCAGTTCACCGGCCAGCGGTTCTACCGGATCCGTGACGGCAGGCTGGACGGGCAGCTGCGCGACGTCGCCTACCAGGCGACGACCACCGACTTCTGGGGGTCGATGGAGGCGGTCGGCGGGCCGTCGACGTGGCGGCTCGGCGGCGCCTTCAACTGCGGCAAGGCGCAGCCCGGACAGGTGGCCGCCGTCAGCCACGGCTGCCCGGCCGCGCTGTTCCGCGGCGTCAACGTGCTCAACACCCGAACCGAGGGGGGCCAGTGATCGCCGCACAGGAGCTGATCGAGCAGGCGTTGGCCCTGGTCACCGTCGACGAGGCGATCGTCCTCGTCACCGACGCCGCCGAAACCTCGCTGCGGTGGGCGGGCAGTTCGATGACCACCAACGGGGACGCACGCTTCCGCAGCTGGACCGTCGTCGCGATCGTCCGCGACGGCGGCACGGCCCGCGTCGGGTCCGTCACCTCGTCCAGCGTCGACGCCGACGCCGTCGCAGCGGTCGTGCGGTCCGCGGAGGAGGCCGCCCGCACGGCCCGGCCGGCCGAGGACGCGATGGACCTGATCGGCCCGTCCGGCACCCCCGACCCCGGCTGGGCCGACGGACCTGCCGTCACCGGGGTCGAGGTGTTCGGTGGGCTCGCGGACGCGTTGGCCGCGGGATTCGACCGCGGGACAGCCGGATCCGATGCGGCCGACCGCCTGTACGGCTTCGCGCACCACCAGCTGCACTCCACCTGGCTGGGCACCACCACCGGGCTGCGGCGCCGGTTCACGCAGCCGACCGGGTCGGTGGAGATCAACGGCAAACGCGGCGACGCCAGCGCCTGGGTCGGGGCGGGCACCGTCGACTTCACCGACATCGACGTGCCGAACCTGTTGGCGCAGTTGAGCACCCGCCTCGACTGGGCGGGCAGCACCGTGGACCTGCCCGCCGGACGCTACGAGACGCTGCTTCCGCCGTCCGCGGTCGCGGACCTGATGATCTACCTGATGTGGACGATGGAGGGGCGCGGCGCGCAGGAGGGGCACACCGCCCTGTCCCGGGCCGGCGGCACCCGGGTCGGGGAACGCCTGACCGGGCTGCCGCTGACCCTGTTCTCGGACCCGCACTCCCCCGGACTCGAGTACACACCGTTCGTCACGGCGGCCGGATCGAGTGAGTCGGTGTCGGTGTTCGACAACGGCATGGATGCCGGGCGGGTCGACTGGATCCGGGACGGGACGATCACCGCGCTCGCCTATCCGCGGCACGCGGCCCGCGAGTTCGGTGCGCCGGTCGCGGTGCCCGGCGAGAACCTGCTGCTGACCGGCGGCTCCGACGCGACGATCGACGCGATGATCGCCGGCACCGAGCGCGGCCTGCTCCTGACCACCCTCTGGTACATCCGCGAGGTGGACCCGGCGACCCTGCTGCTGACCGGCCTGACCCGCGACGGGGTGTACCTCGTCGAGGACGGGCGGGTGACCGGCGCGGTGAACAACTTCCGGTTCAACGAGAGCCCCCTCGACCTGCTGCGGCGGGTCACCGAGGCGGGCGCAACCGAGGCGACGCTGCCGCGGGAGTGGAAGGACTGGTTCACCCGCACCGCGATGCCGCCGCTGCGGATCCCGGACTTCCACATGTCCTCGGTGAGTGCCGCGCAGTGAGTATCGAGATCCGGCTCGCCGACGACGCCCGCTGCCCGTGCCTGAGCGGCGAGACCTACGGGAACTGCTGCCGTCGCTACCACCGCGGCGGGGTCGACGCGCCGACCGCGGAAACGCTGATGCGGTCCCGGTATTCCGCGTTCGCGGTCGGGGACGCCGACTATCTGCTGCGCACCTGGCATCCGAGCACCCGTCCCGCATCGCTCGACCTCGACGGCGAGCAGCGGTGGCTGCGCCTCGACATCCTCGGCAGGTCCGGGGGTGGCCCCCTCGACTCCGCGGGCACCGTCGAGTTTGAGGCGCACTACCGGTACGGGCGGGCGCGGGAGTCCCTCCACGAGCACAGCCGGTTCGTCCGCGAGCATGGGAAGTGGTGGTACGTCGACGCGTTGGCGTGACGGCGGGCACGCTGTCGTTCGACACGGCAACCACCTCCCCGCCGTCACCGCGTTTGTCGCGGATACTGGCGCCATGAGTTGGTCCGCTGGAGTTCGCGCCGCCATCACCGCTGCGATCGTCGCGACCGCCACCGCGGTGCCGCCGGTGCTCCCGGCCGCGGCCGCCGCCCCGGCGCAACCCGCGGTGCGATACGTCGCGCTCGGCGATTCCCGCGCCGCCGGGCCGTCGCTGGATCGGGTCGCGGACACCAACGGGTGCCAACGCTCGGACCTCGGCTATCCGAACCTCGTCGCGCGGGGGCTGAACACAAGCTCGTTCCGCAACCTGTCCTGCACCGGCGCCCGCACCGAGCACGTGACGACGACGCCGCAGCCGACGTCGGGTGGTGCGGTGCCCCCGCAGATCGCGGGGCTGCCGCCGGACACCACCCTGGTGACCCTCAGCATCGGCGGGAACGACATCCGCTGGCCCACCCTGGTTTCCCGGTGCTACGCGGCGGCCCCCGGCGGTGACGCGGGCTGCCGCACCGATCCCGCCCTGGCGCGCGATGCGATGGCGGCGCTGGCGGACCTCGGCCCGAGGGTGTGGTCGACGCTCGCCGCGATCCGGGCGAAGGCGCCAGCCGCCCGCATCATCCTGGTCGGGCACGGCGGGATCGTCGGGGACCGCGGATGCTGGCCGAGCCTCCCGATCAGCGACCCCGACGCCGTCTGGGTCAATGGATTCTTCGCGATGCTGGGCGGGGTGCTGGCGACGGCGGCAGCGACGGCCAGCGCCGAGTACGTCGACGTCGCCGTGTCCTCGCGCGGGCACGACGGGTGTGCCGCACCCGACCAGCGGTGGTTCGAGGGACGCCAGGCCGGCCCGTCCGCGAGCCCGCTGCACCCGAACGCCGCGGGGATGCGGCACATGGCGGATCGGGTGCTTGCCGTGGTGCGCGGCTGAGCATTGCGCCCGCCTGCCGCGTCGCGGGGACCGGAGTAGCGTTCGAATCGGTCGCGGCAGGTGGTGATGGACTGGTTCGGCGTCGGGTATCTCGGCCGGTGGCTCTTCACGGAGGGGCTCGCGGTCATCTACCTCGTCGCGTTCGTCTCCGCGGCGCGCCAGTTCCGGGCGCTGCTCGGCAGCCGGGGCATGCTGCCGATCCCCGACCACCTGGCTCGATCGTCGTTCCGCCGGACGCCGAGCATCTTCCACTGGTACTACTCGGACCGCTGGTACGCGGCGGTCGCGTGGGCGGGGGCCGCGCTGGCCGCGGTCACCGTTGCCGGGGTGACCGCGGGACTGCCGCTGCCGCTGTGCATGGCGGTGTGGCTGCTGATGTGGGTGGCGTACCTGTCGATCGTCAACGTCGGCCAGCTCTGGTACGGCTTCGGGTGGGAGTCGCTGCTGCTCGAGGCGGGGTTCCTGGCGATCTTCGTCGGCAACGCCGACATCGCGGCGCCGATCACGATGATGCTGCTGGTGCGGTGGCTGCTGCTGCGCCTCGAGGTCGGTGCCGGGCTGATCAAGATCCGCGGCGACCCGTGCTGGCGGCGCCTGACCTGCCTGTACTACCACCACGAGACGCAGCCGATGCCGGGACCGCTCAGCTGGTACTTCCATCACCTGCCGCGACCGTTGCACCGGGTGGAGGCGGCGGGCACTCACCTCACCCAGCTGGTGGTGCCGTTCCTGCTGTTCGCGCCGCAGCCGATCGCCGCCGGAGCGGCGGGCGTGCTGATCGTGACCCAGTTGTGGTTGGTGGCGAGCGGCAACTTCGCGTGGCTGAACTGGCTGGCGGTGGTCCTCGCCTGCTCGGTGCTGCCGGACGAGGTGCTCGGTCCGATCCTGCCGATCGACGTCCCCGAGCCTG
This sequence comes from Rhodococcus sp. NPDC058532, assembly GCF_042719255.1. Taxonomy (NCBI): domain Bacteria; kingdom Bacillati; phylum Actinomycetota; class Actinomycetes; order Mycobacteriales; family Nocardiaceae; genus Rhodococcus; species Rhodococcus sp. NPDC058532. The sequence goes on along the minus strand of NZ_JBHXNU010000005.1, from coordinate 106,859 downwards.
CCCCGACGCCGACGTGGTTCACCGCGAGCACCCTCGTCGTGGCCGCGGGGGTGGCGGTGCTCAGCTGGTGGCCGGTCCGCAACATGGCGGGGCGCCATCAGCTGATGAACGCCTCGTTCAGCCCGTGGCATCTGGTCAACACCTACGGCGCGTTCGGCACGGTGACCCGGGTGCGTACCGAGATCGTCGTCGAGGGCACCGCGGACGACGCCGTCACCGACACCACGGTATGGCGCGAGTACGAGTTCCGGGGCAAGCCCGGCGACCCGCGCCGCAGGCCCCGGCAGTACGCGCCGTATCACCTGCGGCTGGACTGGCTGATGTGGTTCGCCGCGATCTCGCCGAGCTACGGGGACCGCTGGTTCGGCGGGTTCGTCCGGCGCCTGCTCGAGAACGACCCGGACACGCTGACGCTGCTGCACCGCAACCCGTTTCCCGACCACCCGCCGCGTCTCGTGCGGGCCCGGCTGTTCGAGTACCGGTTCACCGACCGCGGCACCCGGCGCGCCACCGGGCGCTGGTGGGAGCGGGAGCTGATCGGCGTGTGCCTGCAGCCGGTGAGCCTGGCGCGTTTCGGGCGTTCCTGACCGCGTCGGTAACCTGGCGGTGTGTCAGATTCCTCGGGTGTGCGTCTCGACAGCTGGGTGTGGTCGGTGCGGCTGTTCAAGACCCGCTCCGCGGCCGCGGCGGCCTGCCGGTCCGGGCACGTCCGGGTCAACGGGTCGTCCGCCAAGCCCGCCCAGCTGGTTCGGGTCGACGACGAGATCCGGATGCGGGTCGGGGGCCGGGAACGGATCGTGGTCGTTGCCCGGCTGATCCGGAAGCGGGTCGGGGCACCCGAGGCCGCGCTCTGCCTGATCGACCGGTCTCCCCCACCGCCGCCGCGTGAGGTGCTGCTCGCGGTGCCGCAGCGGGACCGCGGAACCGGCCGCCCGACGAAACGTGAACGGCGCGAACTAGATCGGTTGCGCGGGTTCAACGAGGACTAGGCGCACCGTCGAGCGCAATCATTCGCCCATTTCGTCACTCCTGGACCCGTGTCCATGTCATGCTTCCCGCCGCCGCTGGCGCCCGCCGCGGCATGGACGGCAGTGAGCGAGGTGCGGTTGATGTTCGATCAGGTCGGCAGTCGACGGGAGCGGAGGCGCGGACCGAGGCCGGTGCGCGCGGCCGCGGTGGTGGCTGCCGCGTGCACCGCGACCGGGATCCTCGGCGCGGGCGGGGTGCACGCCCAGCCCACCGCGAGCACCGGGTGCGGCGTCGCGAACGGGCACACGACGTGCGCGTACGACAGCCTGCACGGGATCGAGGAGTACTTCCTCGACATTCCGGCGGACGTGGTGTCGGTGCATGTGATCGCCGAGGGCGGCAGCGGTCGGGGCGCGCAGGGCGGTCGCGGCGCGATCGTCGAGGGCGACGTGTCCGTCACCCCCGGCTCGAAGCTTTACGTGGTGATCGGTGACGGCGGCGGCACCGGGGCGAACAGCGGCGGCGGCTACTCCGCGGTGAGCACCGTCCCCCTCGACGAGGGCCCGGCCGCGCTCGCCGCCCGCCTCGTCGTCGCCGGCGGTGGCGGCGGATCCGGCACCGGCGCGGGCGGCGATGCGGGCGCCACAGCTCCCGGTGGCGGATCCGCGGGCACCGACGCCGCGGGCGGGGCGGCCGGCCCCGGCGGCACCGCGGGCGCGCTCGGCGCGGGCGGCACGGGCGGCACGGGCGGTGGCGGTGGCGGTGGCCTGTACGGCGGTGGCGGCGGCACCGCGGGCGGCGGCGGTGGATCGTCGCTGGTTCCCGACGGCGGGTCGATCAAGCTGTCCGCGCCCGGGTATCGCGCCAAGCTGTCGATCTCGTACACCTCGGAGTCCGCCCTCGGGAGCAGTTCCGGAAGCGCCGACTCCGGCAGTGCGGGCAGCTCGGATTCGGGCAGTGCGGGCAGCTCCGGCACCGGCAGCGCGGGCAGCTCCGACCTGTTCGGCAGCAGCTGACCCCGGACCGCACCGATCGACCGCGGCCGCCATCCCCCTGGGTGGCGGCCGCGAGGCGGTTACGTGCACGGGTCAGGCGGCGGTGACCGCCAATCCGACCGTGCCGGTTCTGCCCCGGCGCAGCAGGCTGCCCTTCATCGTCAGCCACCCGAGGATCCCGTACCGTTTCGCGATGGCGTCGCGCGCATGGTCGCTGCCCGAGAGGTCGAGGATTTCGGCGCTCGCCTCGACGGCCGCGCCCTTCGGGTTGCCGCGGGCGTCGCACGCGGCGACCGTGACCCGGGGGTTGCGCCGGATCCGCTTGACCTTCCACGACTCGGTGACCGTCCACATCAGCAGCCGGTCCCCGTCCGCCGCCGCCCACAGCGGGGTCGGCACCGGCGTACCATCGTTGCGGAACGTGGTGAGCAGGACGTACTTCGCCGCGGCGACGTCGCCGAATGAGGCACTCATGACAGCATCCTAGGGGCTGTGGTCCCGGTCACCGGGACGCCGTCCGTGTGAGATTCCGTAAAACCCTACTTTGGCCAGGTGCAGGCGTGGGGGTTTCGGCTTGCGGGAATTTCCTTTGACTGACGGCAGACGGGTATCACGTGACAACAACAGACCAGATCCGGGCCGAGGAGGCGCCGGGCAGCGGCCGCCGCAGCGGCTGGTATGACCGGCAGCGGCCGGCCTGGGTGATCATCGCGGTGCTCGTCGCGGTGGAAATCATCAGCGCGTTCGAGACCTCGATGGTGTATGCCGCGATCCCCACGTTCATCACCGAGTTCAACAGTGACGCCGCGACCGTCGGCTGGGCGGTGACGGCGTTCCTGCTGGTGGCGGCCGCGTCGGCGGCGGTCTGCGGGCGCCTCGGCGACATGTACGGTCGCGAACGCGTGCTGGTCGTGCTGCTCGCCGCCGCCGCGGTCGGGTCGGTCGTCAGCGCCGTCGGCGACAGCATCGGCTGGATCATCGCCGGGCGCGCCATCCAGGGTGTGGCCGGTGCGATCCTGCCGCTGTGCATCGGCCTGGCCCGCGAACACCTGCCCGCGGCGCGGGTCCCGGTCGCGGTCGCGATCATCTCCGGTTCCGCGGTCGCCGCCGGTTCCGCCGCGCTGCTGATCGCGGGCATCATGCTCGACCACGCGACCTGGCACATGATCTTCGTCGTCGCCGCGGTGTACGCGGTCGGCGCGATCGCCCTCGTCGTGTTCGTGCTGCCGTGGCGCAGGCCGACCGGGACGCGGGAGACCGTCGACTACGTCGGCGCCGTCGCGTTCGTGCCCGCGATCGCCGCGGTCCTGCTCGGTGTCAACAAGTCCACCACCTGGGGGTGGACCGATCCCGCCACGCTCGGCCTGGTGCTCGGCGGCGTCGCGGCGCTGGTGCTGTGGGTGCTGTGGGAACTGCGCACCACCTCGCCGATCGTCAACATCCGGCAGTTCTCGAACCGCAAGTTCTCGCTGACGATGCTCGCGACGTTCGCGATCTCGATCGGCCCGATCGGCGTGACCACGATGATCATCCCGATCGTCCTGCAGTCCCCGACCGACGCGCCGATCGGTCTCGGCCTGACCCCGACCAACGCCGGATGGCTGTCCTTCGCCGGGTCGATGTTCGGATTCGTCTGCACCCCGCTCAGCGGCCGGATCGCCGCCGCCGTCGGCGCCCGCGCCTCGATGCTCCTCGGCAGCGTCCTGTTCCTGATCGGCAACCTGATGCTGTTCGTCTTCCACGATTCCGTCGTCGGCATGATGATCATGGTCATCACCGTGTCGGTGGCGACGGCCTTCGCCTACACCGCGCTGCCGAACCTGCTCGTCGAGGCGGTCCCCGAGCACTCCACCAGCGAGGCCACCGGAACCAACGCCGTCATCCGCACCGGCGGCAGCGGCATCGGTGTGTCGATCGCGACGATGATCCTCACCAGCACCGCACTCTCGAGCGGCCTGAACACGACCAGCGGCCTGAACGCGATCGTCGCGATGCTGACGGTGACGTCCATCGCCGCGATCGGCTTCACCCTGCTGATCCGCCGCGGCAAGGCGACCATCGCCTGACGCCGTGGTGTGACCCGAAAAGGGGCCGAACCGGAATTCCGGTTCGGCCCCTTTCGGCTGTGTCCGCCGGGTCAGCGGTCCTCGAGGTCGCCCTCCGACTCGAGGTACACCTGCCGCAACCCGGCGAGGACCTCCGGATCGGGCTCCTCCCACATCGTCCGCTCCACCGCCTCGAGCAGACGCTCGGCGATCCCGTGCAGCGCCCACGGGTTCGACTTCTCCATGAACTCGCGGTTCTGCTGGTCCAGCACGTACGTCTGCGCCAGCTTCTCGTACATCCAGTCCGCGACGACATTGGTGGTGGCGTCGTACCCGAACAGGTAGTCCACCGTCGCGGCCATCTCGAACGCGCCCTTGTAGCCGTGCCTGCGCATCGCCTCGAGCCACCGCGGGTTCACCACCCGTGCCCGGAACACCCGGGCGGTCTCCTCGGACAGGGTGCGGGTGCGGACCGCGTCCGGCCGGGTGCTGTCCCCGATGTACGCCTCCGGATCCTTCCCGGTCAGCGCGCGGACGGTGGCGACCATGCCGCCGTGGTACTGGAAGTAGTCGTCGGAGTCGGCGATGTCGTGCTCGCGGGTGTCGGTGTTCTTCGCGGCCACCGCGATCCGCCGGTACGCGGTGCGCATGTCGTCGCCCGCCGGGGCACCGTCGAGGCCGCGACCGTACGCGTAGCCGCCCCACGTGGTGTACACCTGCGCCAGGTCGGCGTCGTCGCGCCAGTTCTTCGAATCGATCAGCTGCAGCAGGCCCGCGCCGTAGGTGCCGGGCTTGGACCCGAAGATGCGGGTGGTGGCGCGCCGCTCGTCGCCGTGCTCGGCGAGGTCGGCCTGCGCGTGCGCGCGGACGAAGTTCCGATCGGCAGGCTCGTCGAGGGCGGCGACCATCCGGACCGCGTCGTCCAGCAGGGCGAGGACGTGCGGGAACGCGTCCCGGAAGAAGCCGGAGATGCGGACGGTGACGTCGACTCGCGGGCGACCCAGCTCGTCGAGCGGAATCACCTCCAGCGAGGTGACGCGCCGCGACGCCTCGTCCCACACCGGCCGCACACCGAGCAGCGCGAGCACCTCGGCGATGTCGTCGCCGGAGGTGCGCATCGCGGAGGTGCCCCACACGCTCAGGCCCACCGACGTCGGGTACGCGCCGTGGTCGGCGACATACCGGGCCAGCAGCGATTCCGCCATCGCCTGCCCGGTCTCCCACGCCAGCCGCGACGGGACCGCCTTCGGGTCGACGGAGTAGAAGTTGCGGCCGGTGGGCAGCACGTTCACCAGCCCCCGCAGCGGCGACCCGGACGGCCCGGGTTCGATGAACCGGCCGTCGAGGGCGCGCAGCACCTGCTCGATCTCGCGTCCGGTCCCGCGCAGCCGCGGCACCACCTCGGTGGCCGCGAACTCGAGCACCGCGACCACGTCGCCGCCGTGCTCGGCACCGATCTCCTTGGCCCGCGCGGGATCCCAGCCGGCCGCCTGCAGGGCGGCGACCAGGCCGTGCGCGGTCTCCTCGATCTCGTCGACCCGGCCGCGGTTCTCGTCGCCCGCCTCGCTGAGGCCGAGCGCCTCCCGCAGGCCGGGGACGGTGCGCTCGCCGCCCCACATCTGCTTTGCCCGCAGCACCGCCAGCACCAGCTCGACCTCGGCGTCCCCGTCCGGGGCCTGCCCGAGGATGTGCAGCCCGTCCCGGATCTGCACGTCCTTGATCTCGCACAGCCACCCGTCGACGTGCAGCAGCATGTCGTCGAAGACGTCCTCCTCGGGGCGTTCGGCGAGCCCGAGGTCGTGGTCCATCTTCGCCGCCCGCATCAGCGTCCAGATCTGCTGCCGGATCGCGGGCAGCTTCGCCGGGTCGAGCGCGGAGATGTTGGAGTGCTCGTCGAGGAGTTGCTCGAGCCGGGAGATGTCGCCGTACGACTCGGCGCGCGCCATCGGCGGGATCAGGTGGTCGACGAGGGTGGCGTGCGCGCGGCGTTTCGCCTGGGTGCCCTCGCCGGGGTCGTTGACCAGGAACGGGTAGATCAGCGGCAGGTCGCCGAGGGCGGCGTCGGTGCCGCAGGAGGCGGACATGCCGAGCGTCTTGCCGGGCAGCCACTCCAGGTTGCCGTGCTTGCCGAGGTGCACGATCGCGTCCGCCCCGAACCCGCCCGCCGCGGTCTCCGCGGCGAGCCAGCGGTACGCGGCGAGGTAGTGGTGGCTGGGCGGCAGGTCCGGGTCGTGGTAGATCGCGACCGGGTTTTCGCCGAACCCGCGCGGCGGCTGCACCATCAGCACCACGTTCCCGACCCGCAGCGCGGCGATCACGATCTCACCCGCCGGGTCGGCCGACCGGTCCACGTACAGTTCACCGGGCGCGGCACCCCAGTGCTCCTCGACGCCCTCCCGCAGGTCCGCGGGCAGGGTGGCGAACCACTCCCGGTAGCGGGCCGCGGAGATCCGGATCGGGTTGCCCTCCAACTGCTCCGCGGACAGCCAGTCGGGGTCCTGTCCGCCCGCGGCGATCAGCGCGTGGATCAGCGCGTCGCCGTCGCCGGACTCCAGTCCGGGCAGCGCGTCCTCGCCGTCGCGCGGCCCGAGGTCGTAGCCGGCCTCCCGCATCGCGGTCAGCAGCGCGATCGCGCTCGCCGGGGTGTCCAGGCCGACCGCGTTGCCGATCCGGGCGTGCTTGGTCGGGTACGCGGACAGCATCAGCGCGATCTTCTTGTCGGCGTTGCGGAGGTGCCGCAGCCGCGCGTGCCGCACCGCGATCCCGGCGACCCGGGCGGCGCGCTCCGGGTCGGGGACGTAGGCGGTCAGGCCGTCCTCGTCGATCTCCTTGAACGAGAACGGCACCGTGATGATCCGGCCGTCGAACTCCGGCACCGCGACCTGCGTCGCCACGTCCATCGGGGACAGTCCGTCGTCGTTCGCCTCCCACCCGTCGCGGCTGCCGGTCAGGCACAGGCCCTGCAGGATCGGGATGTCGAGCGCGGCGAGCGCGGTGACATCCCACGACTCGTCATCCTCGCCGGCGGACGCTCCCGCCGGCTTGGTGCCGCCAGCGGCGAGGACGGTGACCACCATCGCGTCCACCGTCGACAGCAGTTCGAGCAGCTCCGGTTCCGCGGTGCGCAGCGACGCGCAGAAGATCGGCAGCGGGGTCGCGCCCGCGTCCTCGATCGCCCGGCACAGCGCCTCGACGTACGCGGTGTTCCCGGCCAGATGCTGCGCCCGGTAGTACAGCACCGCCACCGTCGGCGTCCCCGCCTGGTTCCCTAATGTCACATTGGGGTCCGTCAAGTGACCCGATGTGACATTAGGGACCGTGCGGTCGAGGACACCCCAGTTAGGCAGGTGCACGGCAGGCTCGAAGCCGTGGCCGGTGAGCAGCACGGTGTCGGACAGGAAATGGTGCAGCTGGCGCAGGTTCTCGGCGCCGCCCTCCGCGAGGTAGGTGTGCGCCTCCGCGGCGATGCCCGCCGGGACCGTCGAGCACTCCATCAGCTCGGCGTCCGGGGCGAGCTCGCCGCCGAGCACGACGGTCGGCAGCCCGGACGCGAGGACCGCGTCGATGCCGTCCTCCCAGGCCCGGCGGCCGCCGAGAATCCGGACCACCGCGAGGTCGACGCCGTCGAGCAGGCCGGGGAGGTCGTCCACGAGCAGCCGGGCGGGATTCGCCCAGCGGTAGTCGGCGCCGCTGGCACGGGCGCTGAGCAGGTCGGTGTCGGATGTCGACAGCAGCAGGATCACGCAGGCCTCCTCGGGGTTTCGCGCCCCGTTCGGATTCGGTTCGGTTCGGTTCTGCGGCAGTGGAGGGTCTGACTTCCCGGCCGGGTGACCGGGTCACAGTGGCGCGACCGCACCGGAGTTCCACCGGCTTCCTCGTGCACTGCCGCATTCGCCGGTGATGGTACCGGCCCACGCCGCTCGCCCCGCAGGCTCCGCCCCGTACCCTGGACGGCGATGTCCGGTTCCGATGATCCCCGCTCCCGCCCCGACGCCTGCCCGGGAGCGCTCCAGGTGCACCGGGCCGCGGACGGCGCCCTGTCCCGGGTCCGGTTGCCCGGCGGCACGATCACAGGCCCGCAGCTCCAGGTCCTCGCCGACGCGGCCCGCGACCTCGGCGCCGGTGAACTCGAACTCACCTCCCGCGGCAACATCCAACTGCGGGCCGTCACCGACCCCGACGCGTTCGCGGACCGGCTCGCCGCGGCGGGGCTGCTGCCGTCGGTCAGCCACGAGCGGGTCCGCAACATCCTGGCCACCCCGCTGTCCGGGCGGATCGGTGGGTTCGTCGACGTCCGCGGCTGGGTGGCGGACCTCGACGCCCGGCTGTGCGCCGACCCCGACCTCGCGGACCTGCCGGGCCGGGTGCTGTTCACGCTCGACGACGGGCGCGGCGACGTCACCGCGCTGGGCGGCGACCTCGGCCTGCACGCCGTCACCCCGGCCGAGGTGGCGCTGATCCTCGCGGGCCGCGACCACGGGATTCGCCTGCCGGTCGGGGACGGGGTCGCGACCTTGACCGCCGCGGCGCGGGTGTTGCGGGAGATTCGCGGAACCCGGTGGCGGCTGCACGAGGTCGACGACGGGCCGCGCCGCGTGCTCGATCTCCTTGGCCTGGCGCCTGCGGCGGCGGCGCTCGACCTGGCAGCCGACTCCCCCGGTCCGATCGGGTGGCTCGACCAGCCCGACGGCCGGGTCACGCTCGCGGCGGGCCTGCGGTACGGGGTGCTGCCTGCGCGGTTGGCGGACTTCCTGGTCGCGGTCGAGCATCCGATCTCGGTCACCCCGTGGCGGTCGGTGCTGCTGCACGACCTCGACGAGGGTGTCGCCGAGCAGGTGGTTCGGGTGCTCGCGCCGATGGGGCTGATCTTCGATGCCGAGTCGCCGTGGCTGCAGGTCACCGCCTGTGCGGGACGCCCCGGCTGCGCGAAGTCGCTGGCCGACGTCCGCGGCGACGCGACCGCGGCGGTGCAGTCCGGTGACCTGCCCGCCCCGGGCCGCCAGCACTGGTCCGGGTGCGACCGCCGGTGCGGCCGCCCCCGCGGTGAGGTGACCGACATCGTCGCCACCGGTGACGGCTACCGGGTGGATCCCCCGACACCCTGACCCCATATCGTGGAACACATGACCGAGTACATCCGCGACGGCGCCGAGATCTACCGCCAGTCGTTTGCCACGATCCGGGCCGAAGCCGACCTGACGGGGTTTCCCGCGGATGTCTCGCAGGCGGTCGTGCGGATGATCCACGCCTGCGGTCAGGTCGATCTGACCACCGATGTCGCGTTCACCCCCGGTGTGGTGTCCACGGCCCGCCGGGCGCTGCGCACCGGCGCGACGATCTTCTGTGACGCCACCATGGTCGCGTCGGGGGTGACCCGGAAGCGGTTGCCCGCCAAGAACGACGTCGTGTGCCTGCTCGGCGACCCGCGGGTTCCGGTGATCGCCGAGCGACTCGGCAACACCCGGTCGGCGGCCGCGCTGGAACTGTGGGGACCGAGGCTCGAGGGCGCGGTCGTCGCGATCGGCAACGCACCCACCGCGCTGTTCCACCTCCTCGACATGATCGACCAGGGCGCACCGAAGCCGGCGGCGATCATCGGCTGCCCGGTCGGGTTCATCGGCGCCGCCGAATCCAAGGAGGACCTGATCGCCCGCGCCGGCGACATCGACTACCTGGTGGTGCGGGGCCGGCGCGGGGGCAGCGCGATCACCGCCGCCGCCCTCAACGCGATCGCCAGCGAGGTCGAGTGATGGCCGGCACCCTCTACGGCATCGGACTCGGGCCCGGCGACCCGGAACTGGTGACGGTCAAGGCCGCCCGGATCATCGGCGAGGCCGACGTGATCGCGTTCCACTCCGCCAGGCACGGCCGCAGCATCTCCCGCGCCGTCGCCGCCCCGTACCTGCGGGACGGGCAGATCGAGGAGCACCTCGTCTACCCGGTGACCACCGAGACCGTCGACCATCCCGGCGGCTATCAGGGCGCCATCGACGACTTCTACGCCGAGGCCGCGGCGACCCTCGCCGCGCACCTTGCGGCGGGTCGCACCGTGGCGCTGCTCGCGGCGGGCGACCCGCTGTTCTACAGCTCCTACATGCACATGCACAAGCGGCTGTGCGACCGGTTCGACGCGGAGGTGATCCCCGGCGTCACCTCGATCAGCGCCGCGTCCGCGGCGCTGGGGGTGCCGCTCGTCGAACGCGACGAGGTGCTCACCGTACTGCCCGGCACCCTGCCCGCGGAGGAACTCACCCGCCGACTCCGGGAGACGGACTCCGCGGCGATCCTCAAGCTGGGGCGCACCTTCCCGACCGTGCGGCGGGCCCTCGCCGATGCCGGTCGGCTCGCGGAGGCGTCCTACGTCGAACGTGCCAGCACCGCCGGGCAGCGGGTGCAGCCGCTCGCCGACGTCGACGAGACGGCGGTCCCGTACTTCTCGATCGCGATCGTGCCCAGCCCGTCGAACAACCCGGCCGCGCAGATCCGTCCGGGCTCCGGTGAGGTCGTGGTCGTCGGGCTCGGGCCCGGTGATGACGCGTGGACCACCCCGGAGGTGCGGGACGCGGTCGCCGGCGCCACCGACATCGTCGGCTACACCACCTACGTGAACCGGGTGCCGGTGCGGCCCGGGCAGCACCGGCACGCCAGCGACAACAAGGTCGAATCGGAGCGGGCCGCGATGGCCCTCGATCTCGCGAAGCGCGGCGCCCGCGTCGCCGTCGTGTCGTCCGGTGACCCCGGCGTTTTCGCGATGGCAGCGGCGGTCGTCGAGATGGCGGGCGACGAGCAGTGGCGGGACGTGCCGGTGCGGGTGCTGCCCGGGTTGACCGCCGCGCACGCCGTCGCCAGCCGGGTCGGCGCCCCCCTCGGCCACGACTACGCGATGATCTCGCTGTCGGACCGGCTCAAGCCGTGGGACATCGTCGCCCAGCGGATCTCCGCGGTCGCGGCCGCCGACATGGCAATGGCGATCTACAACCCGGCGTCCCGCTCGCGGACCTGGCAGGTCGCGGCGATGAAGGACCTGCTGCTCGAGCACCGCTCCCCCGACACCCCGGTGATCGTCGGCCGCGACGTCGCGGGCCCCGAGGAGAGCGTCCGGATCGTGCCGCTCGGCGACCTCGAACCGTCCGAGATCGACATGCGGACCCTGCTGATCGTCGGCTCGTCGCAGACGGCGGTCGTCGAGTCGGGCGGTGAGCGGAAGGTGTTCACGCCGCGCCGCTACCCGGGCTGAGCGGGCCCGGCGCCGTCTCGCCGGCGGCCCGGGAAGAATTTTTCCGGGCGGTGTCGAATCCGGTGGGCGCCGTTCGACTCACAGGTAGACGGCGGGGACAGGCCCCGCCGGACACCCAAGGAGTCATCATGCCCCGCTACCTGTCCCTCATCCGCGTCGACGAGCGCACCAGCCCGGCCGACGGTCCGAGCCCCGAACTGATGGAACGGATGGGGGCGCTGCTCGAGGAGATCACCAAGGCCGGGGTCATGCTCGAGACCCAGGGCCTGACACCGAGCTCGGAGGGCACCCGCGTCACCTGGTCCGGTGGTCAGCTCAGCTACACCGACGGCCCGTTCACCGAAAGCAAGGAGGTGGTCGGCGGCTACGCGATCATGCAGTGCAAGGACAAGGCCGAGGCACTCGAATGGTCGCGGCGATTCCTGCAGGTTCATGAGGAGTATTGGACGATCACGCTGGAGCTGCGGCAGATCGCCGAGGAGTGAGCTTGCGAACTCCGCATTTGCACCGAGGAGTGAGCTTGCGAACTCCGCATTTGCACCGAGGAGTGAGCTTGCGAACTCCGCGTTTGCACCGAGGAGTGGGCTCTTGACCGGTCCCCACGGGTCTGCTGTCATCGGACCCGTGGGGACGCCGCCGGTGCACGAGGTCGTCGAGACGGTGTTCCGGATCGAGTCGGCCCGGATCATCGCGGCCGCCGCCCGGATCGTGTGCGATGTCGGGCTGGCCGAGCAGGTCGCGCAGGACGCCCTCGTCGCCGCGTTGGAGCAGTGGCCGGTGCGCGGGATTCCGGATCAGCCGGGTCCGTGGCTGATCTCCACCGCCCGGCATCGCGCCGTCGACCTGGTGCGCAGGGAGCAGAACTATGCCCGCAAGCTCGCCGAGGTCGGGCGGACGCTGGACGAGCAGTGCGCGCCGGAGCCGACCGACCCGGACGCGATCGATGACGACCTGCTGCGGCTGATCTTTGTTGCCTGCCATCCGGTGCTGTCGACGACGGCCCGGATCGCGCTCACCCTGAAGCTGCTCGGCGGTCTGACCACCGGTGAGATCGCCCGCGCGACGCTCAGCGCCGAGGCGGCGGTCGCACAGCGGATCGTGCGGGCCAAGCGTGTTCTTGCGGCGCGTCGGGTGCCGTTCGAGGTGCCGACGGGTGCCGAGCGCGCCGCCCGGCTGTCGTCGGTGCTGGAGGTCATCTACCTGATCTTCAACGAGGGCTACTCGGCGACCGCCGGTGACGACCTGCTGCGGCCTGCGCTGTGCGAGGAGTCGCTTCGGCTGGCCCGGGTGCTGGCGGCGTTGCTGCCCGCCGAACCCGAGACGCACGGGCTGCTGGCGTTGCTGAGCCTGCAGGCGTCCCGCAGCGGCGCGCGGGTCGACGCCGCCGGGGCGCCGGTGCTGCTCGCGGACCAGGACCGGGGCCGCTGGAATCGGCTGCTGATCCGGCTCGGCATGGAGTCGTTGCTGCTGGCGGGGACGGGACCGTATTCGCTGCAGGCGGCGATCGCAGCCTGCCATGCCAGGGCCGCCCGCTTCGAGGACACCGACTGGGCGACGATCGCGGTGCTGTACGAGCGGCTGTACGCGGTGTCCCCGTCCCCGGTGGTGCTGCTGAACCGGGCGGTCGCGGTGGCGCAGGCGGACGGGCCGCGGGCGGCGCTGGTGCTCGTGGACGCGCTCGCCGACGACCCGGCGCTGCGCGGCTATCACCTGCTGGCCAGCGTCCGCGGCGACCTGCTCGCCCGGCTCGGACGCGACGATGCCGCCCGCGCCGAGTTCGTCCGGGCCGCCGACCTGACCCGGAATCGGGCCGAGCGTGCCCTGCTGCTGCGGCGCGCCGATGCGGTGGGCGATGCCGACGGTCGGGGCCGGTCGGGCGGGGCGGGTGTGCGCTGAGTCAGGAGGGCGCGGCGCTGCCGTCCCAGTGGGCACGGGCGGCGGCGAACAGGTTGACGCACACCGCGACGAGGTCGTCGGGGTCGTCGCGGCTGCCGTCCATCAGCCAGTCGACGAGGAGGTGGTTGACGCCGCCGACCAGGGCCGTCGCGGTCAGCTGCTGGGTGCGTCCGGGCGGTTGGGTGCCGCCGGCCGCCCAGATGGTCAGCACGGTGTCCACGAAGTCGCGCAGCACGCGGTGGCGGCGCCGCTCCATGTCCGGTGAGACGCCGACGACCTCGATGAGCACCACCCGCGCACGGCGCGGGTCGACGGTCAGGTGTCGGATGAAGGCCTCGAGTCCGGCCGCGGTGAGTGCGTCGAGATCCGGTCCCTCCTTGCCGAGTGCGGCGAGGGTCGCCGCGTGCATCGCCGCGGACAGGTCGTCGTACAGCGCGGCGAGGCAGACCTCCTTGGTGGGGAACGACTCGTAGAAGGAGCGCTCGGTGACGGCGGCGCCGCGGCAGATCTGCTTGATCGACGTCGGCGCATAGCCTGCGGTGCCGAACTGCTCCAACGCGGAGTCGAGGATCGCGGACCGGCGTGCCCGTTGCCGTTCGTCGGGGGCGAGACCGGAGTACCGGCGGCCGGGTGGTTTCGGGTCCGGGTGCGTCACGTCGGATCCTGTCATGGGTCTTCCCTTCCTGCCGACGAGGTGCAATGCTAGCCGCCAGACCATTGTGACAATCTGGATTGTCGGATGCCCGGGCGGGCATGCGGGCGATCCGAGAGGTGGGGCGGCACGTCATGACGACAACACTGGCCGGGCGCATCGTTGCGGTCACCGGCGGCGCGCAGGGCATCGGGCGGGAGATCGCGCGCCGACTGGCGGCGGACGGCGCGCGGGTGGCGATCGGCGACCGTGACCTCACCGCAGCCCGTGAGACCGCCGCGGCGCTGCAGGGGCAGGTCCGCGCCTTCGCCCTCGACGTGACCGACACCGAATCGTTCCAGGGGTTTCTGGCCGAGGTCACCGAGGCGTGGGGGCCGCTGGACGTGCTGGTGAACAACGCCGGGGTGATGTGGGTGGGAGCCTTCGACACCGAACCCGAGGCCGCGACCGACCGGATGCTCGCGGTGAACCTGCACGGGGTGATCCGCGGTGTTCGCCTGGTGGCGCCGGGGATGCGCGCCCGGGGCAGCGGCCACATCGTCACCGTCGCCTCGGCCGCGTCCCGGCTCGCACCTCCCGGCGAATCCACCTACGCCGCAACCAAGCACGGCGTCCTTGGCTACCTCACCGGCGTTCGCGAGGAGTTGCGGGGCAGCGGGGTGCAGGTCTCGGTGATCATGCCCGGCGTCGTCGACACCGAACTCGCCGTCGGCACCGACAGCGGCGCAACCGCCCGACTGCATCCCGGCGACGTCGCCGCTGCCGTGGCGCGGGTGCTGCGGCGGCCGCGCTTCGAGGTCACCCTCCCGGCCACGATCGGGTTGCTGGTCCGGGTCACCGGGCTGCTGCCGCAGGCGCTGCGCGACCGGGTGCTGCGCCGCACCGTCCCCAACCAACTGAGGGCCGCGCGCCGCCCGGGCATCCGCGAGAGCTACGAACGCCGCGCCCTGACCACCAGCAACGACCCGGAAGGCACCCGATGAGCAGCTCCGACTCCGCCGCGCTCCGTCCGATTCCCGAGTTCGACGGCGTCCACCAGATCTGGCCGCGCGGCAAGCGACTCGAGGCGATCCGCGACGCGGCGTCGACCTACCGGGAACGCTTCCTGAACCAGGGGCAGGTGCGTGCGGTCAAGAGTGTCGACATCGCCGCGGCACCGTACCCGGCGCGCTTCGCGTTCCAGGGGTACTCCGTCAACGTCAACCCGTTCATCTCGATCATCAACCGGATGTTCGTGATCCAGTTCGACGGCTTCGACGGCACGCTCAAGACCCTGGTGTGGGAGCCGACCGTGGCGGCGGGGTCGGCCGAGGCGCCGTTTTACGACAAGCTGCAGCGCTTCGCCCGCCGGCTCGGCCTGGAGTCGGCATTCGTCGACTACTACAACGACCCCGACCAGGTTCTGCCCCGGCTCGGGCTGACCAACGCCGACGTGGACTACATCAGCTTCGACCACCTCCACGTCCAGGACCTGCGCATGATCCTCGGCAGCAGCGAGCCGATCGACGGCGAGACGGCGCCACGACAACCGCTGTTCCCCAACGCAAAACTGCTCGTCCACCGCAAGGAACTGGGCACCTTCGACGCCATGCACCCGATGCAGTGGGCCTGGTACGTCGAGGACGGCATGCGCGGCGTGCCCGAGGACCGCCTCGAGGTCTTCGACGGCGACGTCGAGCTCGGTGTCGGCGTCAGCCTGCTGTGGACGCCCGGCCACACCGACGGCAACCACTCGCTGGTCGTCAACACCCCCGACGGGGTGTGGGTGTCGTCGGAGAACGGGATGGCCGCCGACAGCTGGCAACCCGAACTCTCCCGGATCCCCGGCGTGCGCCGCACCGCCGCGTTCTACGGCCGTGAGGTTGTCCTCAACGCCAACACCCTCGAGGACTCCCTCGACCAGTACGACTCGATGGTCAAGGAGAAGACGCTGGCCTCCCCCTCCCCGCGCAATCCCCAATGGCGGCAGGTCATCCCGTCCTCGGAGTGCGCGAACCGGAAGCGGCAGTGGCCCGTCGTGCCCACCTACAGTCACGGTGGGCTCGACTACGGCACCATCACCGTCCCCGCCCGACCTACGACCGTGCCGGGCACCGCCCCGGAACCCGGGTGATCGCGGTGCCGCGCTCGTTCGCGGCGTCGGCGACGATCTGGGCGTCCCGGGTCTTCGTGCGGCCGACGCTGTGGCTGCTGCCGTTGCGTTCGTCGGTCGGGGTGCTCGGCTATCGGTTCACGCAGGTCGTCGCGTGCCGGATGTGGCGTGCCCCGATGCTCCCGCACACGCCGGTCGATGCCGCCGGGCCCGGAGGCAGGACCGCCGGAGAATGGGTGGGCGGGCAGCCGGCGCCCGGCAACCGGCTGATCTACTACATCCACGGCAGCGGCTACATCAGCTGCAGCCCGGCGACGCACCGCGGCCTGGTGTCGGAACTGTCCCGCAGGCTGCGTCGCCCCGCCTACGCGGTCCGCTACCGGCGCGCGCCGAAACACCGCTTCCCCGCCGCCCACAACGACGTGCTCAACGGCTACCTGTGGTTGCTCGACCAAGGGCACCGGCCCGGGAACATCGTCGTGATGGGCGATTCGGCGGGCGGCCACCTCGCCCTCGGGCTCTGTGTCCAACTGCGCCACCTCGGCGTCGACCAGCCTGCCGCGGTGATCGGATTCTCCAGCCTCGTCGACCCGACCTGGCAGCTGGCCCGGGCCAACGGCAGGCACGTGTGGGACCAGTTCGTCTCGGCGCGCACCGGTCGGCGGATCACCCACACCTACCTGGTCGACGCGGACCTCGGTGATCCGCGCCTGGACGTGCTGAGCGCGGTCGGACCGGATCTGCCGCCGATGCTGCTCCAGGCGGGCGGCAGCGAGATTCTCGGGTCGGACTCCGCGCACTATGCAGCGGCCCTGCGGGCATCGGGCGGGCGATGTGAACTCGAGGTGTGGTCCGGGATGTTCCACGTATTCCAAATGGGATATCCGCGGCTGCCCGAGGCACGCAACGCCCTCGACCGGGTCGAGCGGTTCGTCGAGGGTATCGACGCCTGCGACGGTGTGCCGGCCTGACGATCACGCATCACGCCCGGCGAACTCGCATCAGCAGGCCCGCGGGCCCGCCGAGCGAAGGTGGGTGACGCCGCCGACGACGTGCCCGCGGCCGCCAGCACCACTGCAGCGGGTGGATTGGATGGGGCGGGTCGCTGACACCGCCACGTCGCTCGACTCGAGGTCCATCCAGACGAACCGGTTCCTCATCGGTCTTCCATTCTGCTGCGCTACCCGACCACCCGGTGGGTCTAACGTGAGGCGATGACATCAGACGCCCTGCTCGACCACGCCGGAACGGATGCCCATCTCACCGTCCGGGAGGTCGCCATCGAAAGCGGCGTGACGTCGTCCGCCGTCCGCTTCTACGAGAAGCACGGCGTCATCCGTGCGGTGCGCACGGCGGGCAACCAGCGCCGGTTCGATGATTCCGCGGCCTGTCGCATCCTGGTCGCCAAGCTCGCGCAGCGCGTCGGGCTGACGGTCCGGGAGATCGCCGAACTCTTCGAACAACTGCCCGTGGACCGCCATCCCGACGCGCGCGACTGGGATCGGATCGGCGCCAAGCTGGTCAACGAAGCCGAGCACCGCGTCACCCGCCTCAAGTCGCAACTCGCCGGCCTGAAATCCGACACCACCCTGTGCGAGATGGGTGCGCACACTGACGGGTGACGCTCGCGCGGAATGGGCTTGACTTCAACATATGTTGAACCTGCATCGTCTTCTGCATGAACGAACAGCGACCTGATGCACGTGGTACGGCCTCACCTGCTGACGTGATTGCCACCGGAGTTGATCCCGGCTTGCCGCCGGACATGATCGCGGACCTCGCCCGTCACGCTTCGATCATCGGGCTGGGAATGAGTACTCGCGAGGCACACGAGGTGCTCGCGTGTGTCTTCGAGACCACTCGGTCGCTCGTCGACGACGGCTTCACGACGATCGCGATCCTGGATTCCCCGCGCGTCGTCGCAGAATATGACGGGTACGTCATCGGGCAGCCGGTCGACCTCGAGCACACTCTCGATCAGGCGTGGGGGCCGTGGCGGAATGCGCAGTTCCGCGACGAGCTGATCCGCCTTCGGGCCCTCAACGCGACCCGACCGGTTGAGCGCCAGATCAGGTTCATCGGCATCGGCGCGTCCACGGTCGTCGCCGCCGACTACGACACCGTCGTCGAACTGCTCCGTGGCGTCGACCGACGCATCGCCGACGATGTCGAGCGGCTCCTCGACGTCATCCGCGTCGCCCACGACGGCGGTGAGCACGTGCAACGCGCCCGGGGGCTGCACCCGGGAGTGCCCTTCGTAGACCACGCCCGTGCCGCCCGAGCCGCGGCGCTCGGTGCACCTGACGGGCCGGCGCGCCGTGAGGCGCTGGCGCTGCTCGACGAGATCGTCGACCACCACGCTCACGCGCCCGGCTCGCCGCAGCGTGTCGCCGCTGAGCCCGATGCCGCTGAGCCCGACGGCGAGGCTGGCACTGCGCAACCAACGTTGTCCGTCGGGGGCTACGACATGGCGAGTGGCGAACGTGCGGCAGCGGAACGACTCATGCACTATCACGAGCGCACGGGAGCCCGAATCATCCTCTGGGAAGGGACGGCCCACATCGCCGCGCAACCGGCGGTCGCTCTCGGTCCCATGCTGGGCACGCACCTGCGTGCAGCACTCGGCAGCAAGTACGTCGCCGTGAACGTCAGCTTTGGGCGGGGCCGGATCGCCAGAGCCGACATCCCCGCACCGCAGGACGGATCTATCGACGCCCTACTCGATGTGGGCGGCACCGCCCGCGGCCTCATCCTGGGCACTGCGGCCCCGTTCGACGGTTCATGGGCAACCCGGATCATCTCCGGGTTGTATGACCCGACAGCCGACGGTGACCACTACATCCAGTTTCCTTCGCTACGCGAATCCTTCGACGCCGTCATCCACATCCCGACCGTCACCCCGACAGCACCCTTGCGCAGCGACTCCGTGTGAGCGCCGTGGTCCGCTTGCGGGGGAGGAAGAACCGCCGTTGCCGCGACCGTTCGACGTGAGGCCCATCCAGGCGAACCGGTCTTCCTCCCTGCTGCGCTGCCCGGTCAGGCGGTGCAGCAGCCACGAGCGTATTCCGGCGACGGCGCCGTCGGCCAGCGCGGTGGGGTGGCCGGTAAATCCGTGCGGGGCACCAGGATAGACCCGCAAGTCGACCTCGTTTCCCGCGGCGGCCAGCCGGGCCGCCATAGCGAGGTTGTCCTCCAACAGCACATCATCACCCCCGACCACCAGCAGCGTTGGGGGCAGACCCGACAGGTCGGCGTAGATCGGCGAGACGTCCGGTGCGGTGCGGTCCGCGACGGGGCCGAGGTAGGCGTCGAGGAAATACTCGTCCGCGATCCGGCCGCCCGCCGGGGTCCGCCCGCTCAGGTCATAGGTGCCGAACTCGAGCGCGGCACCGGCGTATCCGTCGACGACGCCGGCATCCCGCAGCCGGAGCAGGGTGGCCAGCGCGAGCGTCGCCCCGGCAGAGCTTCCGCCGATCGTGAGCCGGGACGTACCGAAACGATCCGCGGCATTGTCGAGCAACCACAGCGCGACCGCCGCGCAGTCGTCGGGTGCCGCCGGCCACGGATCCTCCGGCGCCAGCCGATAGTCCACGCCGACCACCGCCACCCCGAGGGCGTCCGCGAGCACGCGGTTGCGTACGTCCCGGTGCGCGGCGGAATCCAGGTAGAAGCCGCCGCCGTGAATGTCGAGGACCACGCCCCGCGGCGCCCCGATGGACGGGGTGAGGATCCGGACCGGGACCTGAACACCGGCGCCGTCGACGACCTCGGTGACGGCGGACGGGTCGGTGGGAGCAGGCGCGGACCTGCGGGCCCTCGCTTCGCGCAGCTCGTCCGGGCCGTTCGGCCCCCGACCGGACGGCCGCACCGCGTAAAACGCCCGCGCCTGGGCGAGGTGCTCAGCGGGGACGTCGACGCTCAGGGCATCCAGCGTGAACCGCACCCCGGGTCAGCTCGCGGAGTCCTGGTCGAGGGTGTACTTCACGAGGGCATTGGCGTGGCCATGCCCGAACCCGTGCTCGGCCTTGAGCCAGGCGACGAGGTCCATGTGCTTGGTCAGCTCGGAGGCGCGAATCACGGACTGCCACTCGCTGATCGGGCGGCCGTACTTCGCTTCGATCGACGGGAAGTAGGACGCCGGACCCTTCACCTGTTCGCTCATGGACGCCACCGTAGCCGCGGGGACCGACAGACACCGGCAACGCGCAGGCGCGCCCGGTGGCGGGTCGGTCAACGGCGCACCCGATAGCGCAGGTGGAGAACCCGGTTGCCCTGAATCGCCACGTCGGGATCCTTCAACAGGTGCTGTGCGTCAACCGACCCGAAGTAGCGCTTGCCGGACCCGAACACCACGGGAACGACGTCCATCCGCACCTCGTCGATCAGGCCAGCGGCAAGCACCTGGCCACCGACGTCGCCAGCGGCGACCTCGACCACACGGTCGCCGGCAAGCTCCTGCGCCGTCGCCACGGCCGCCTCGACACCGTCGACGAAATGAAACGGTGACTGGGGGTCCCACCCCTCGGGCGCGGGCCGGTGGGTCACGACGACCACGTGGTCGATTCCGCTCGGCGGCTTCCCGTCCCAGCCGCCGGTCATGTCGAAGACGTGGCGGCCGACGATTGTCACGCCGATCCGGTCCCAGTACGCCCGGGTGTAGTCGTGGGACGCCTGCGACACCGTCAGCGCGCCACCCTCGTCCAACGGGACGTCCCCGCTGGACAACCAATCGAACAGCGGTCCGGGCTGGTCCTTCTCGTTCGCGATGAAGCCGTCCACCGACACCGAGCTGTACATGACCACCGTGCCCACGGGGCTCTCCTCTGTTCTGGGGTGCCCCCCCAAGTTAGCGTGTCGTGGGCCGTCGCTCGTGGGGACAAGCAACGGGCCCGCGCGCCCACTCGGCCGCGACGGCGACATCCGAGGTCGATGCGATCCCGGCCGGGATCGGGGTCCGCGCGACCATCACCACCGGCAACCCGAGTTCGCGGGCGGCCTCGAGTTTCGCGGAGGTCAGTGCCCCGCCCGAGTTCTTCGTCACCACCACCTCGATGCGCCGTTGCCGCATCAGGGCGATTTCGTCGGAGACGGTGAACGGCCCACGCGCCAGCAGAGTCTCGGAGTCCGGCGGTACCGCCACCTCGGGCGGGTCGATCGCGCGGATCAGGAACCAGCCGCCGGACCCGGCGAACGCGTCCACGCCCTGCCTGCCGATGGTCAGGAACACCCGCGACCCCAATCCCGGTAGGGCGGCCGCGGCGGACGGCAGATCGGGCACCACCTGCCACCGGTCCCCCGGCCGCGGCGTCCACTCCGGCCGCCGCAACACCAGCAGCGGGACACCGAGACTTTGGGTGGCCGCGGCCGCATTGGCGGTGATCCGGGCCGCGAACGGGTGCGTCGCGTCGACGACGGCGTCGATGCCGTTGCCACGCACCCACTCCGTGAGCCCGTCGACGCCGCCGAAACCGCCGACCCGGACCTCACCCTCGGGCAACCGCGGATCGTTCACCCGCCCGGCCAACGAGGACACCACCTCGACGTCCGGCGCACCAACCAATTCGGCGGCCACCGCTCGGCCCTCCGACGTGCCGCCGAGCACCAGAACCCGACGCACGTCAGGCCCCGATTTCGATGCTGCGCATCAGTGCGTCACGCGGCGCCGGGCAGGCGAGTACAGGTAGCTGCCCGGGAAGCCCTCCGCCGCGAGCACCCGGCCGACGACGATCACCGCCGTCTTCGTCACCCCCGCCTCGTGCACCTGCGCGGCAATCGAATCCACGGTCCCGCGCAGCACGATTTCGTCCGGGCGGGACGCGTACGCCACCACCGCGACCGGGCAGTCCCCGCCGTACGGGCCGCGCAACTCGTCGGCGACCTGCTCGATGCGATGCGCGGCCAGGTGGATCACCAGTGTCGCGCCGCTCGCCCCGAACGTCGCCAGGTCCTCGCCGTCGGGCATCGCCGTCGACAGTGTCGACACCCGGGTCAGCACGATCGACTGCGACACCCC
Organism: Rhodococcus sp. NPDC058532; assembly: GCF_042719255.1. NCBI lineage: Bacteria > Bacillati > Actinomycetota > Actinomycetes > Mycobacteriales > Nocardiaceae > Rhodococcus > Rhodococcus sp. NPDC058532. The sequence goes on along the minus strand of NZ_JBHXNU010000005.1, from coordinate 84,960 downwards.
CGGCACCGTCAGTTCCCGGCCCAGCGTCGCGGCCGCCGCAGCGAAGGCGGGGACACCGGGCACGATCTCGTAGTCGACGTCCGCGGCGTCGAGGCGGCGGACCTGCTCGGCGACCGCACTGTAGATCGACGGGTCCCCCGAGTGCAGCCGCGCGACATCCTTGCCGGCCCGGTGCGCGGCGACCAGCAGGTCGGTGATCTCGTCGATGTCCAGGCGGGCGGTGTCGACGATCTCGGCGCCGTCCGGGCACCGCTCGAGCAGTTCCGCGGGCACCAGGCTGCCCGCGTACAGGCATACCGGGCTCTGTTCGAGGATCCGGGCGCCGCGGAGGGTGATCAGGTCGGCGGCGCCGGGGCCGGCGCCGATGAAACGGACGGTCACGCGTCCTCCTTTTTGGTGACGACCCACTGGGCGACGGGCAGGTGCGGCCGCCACGCGGTGAATCCGCCGAGGGATTCGCCGCGGTAGATCTGGAACTTGCGCAGCCGACCGCCGTGCGCGGCATGCTGGGACAGCAGCAGCGCCTCGGATTCGGCGGTGACGGCGTTGACGACCATCCGGCCACCGACCGGAAGGGCAGCCCAGCACGCCTCGAGCAGGCCCGGTGCTGTGACTCCGCCACCGACGAAGATCGCGTCCGGGGTCGGCGCGCCGGCCAGCGCATCGGGTGCGGCGCCGCGCACGTCGAGGACCGGCACCCCGAGCCCGGTCGCGTTGGCGGCCATCCGGTCCCGGCGGACGGCGTCGCGTTCGAAGCCGATCGCCCGGCAGGACGGGTCGGTGCGCAGCCATTCGATGGCGATCGAGCCGGAGCCGCCGCCAACATCCCACAGCAGCTCCCCCGGCTCCGGCGCCAGCGCGGCCAGGGTCAGTGCCCGCACCTCCTGTTTGGTCAGCTGCCCGTCCGAAGTGAACGAGTCGTCCGGCAGCCCGGGCATCCGGGTGCGGCGCGCCGCGTCCGGGTCGCGGCGGCAGGTCAGCGCCAGCAGGTTCAGCGGGTCGCCGGGCGCCCGGTCCCAGTCGGCGGCAACACCGGAGGAGACGGATTCCCGCGGTCCACCCAGCTGTTCCAGCACGGTGAGATCGGTGCCGCCGAAACCGTTCTCCCGCAGCAGTGCCGCCACCGCGGCCGGGGTGTGTCGATCCCGGGAGAGCACCAGCAGGTGCCTGCCGTGCGCCAGGTGCGGGAGCAGGGTCTCGGCGGGCGCGGTCACCAGCGACACCACCGGCGTCTCGTGCAACGCCCAGCCGAGCCGCGCGCACGCCAGCGACGCCGACGACGGCGCGGGCAGCACCCGCACCCGGTCGGCGCCGAGCAGCCGGATCAGGGTGACGCCGATGCCGTGGAACATCGGATCCCCGCTGGCGAGGACGCAGATCCGGCTGCCCTCGTGGTCGGTGAACAGGCCGGGCAGCGCCGGCACCAGCGGCGTCGGCCACACCGCCCGCCGCGCGGCCGACGCGGGCAGCAGGTCCAGTTGCCGCGCCGAGCCCATCAGCACCTCGGCGGCCTCGACGGCGCGGCGGGCGTTCGCGGACAGCCCGTCCCAGCCGTCGGCGCCGATCCCGACGACGGTGACCTGATGGCCCATCAGCGCGGCATCCGGCGCCAGATCCACTGCGGCAGCAGCCGCATCACGACGAACACCGGTCCGAGCCTGCCGGGGACCGCGACCCGCTCGCGGCCCTTCGCCAGCGCCGCGACGACCGCGTCCGCCACCTGTCCGGGGGTGCTCGACATCGGGGCCGGGGACATGCCCTCGGTCATGCGCCCGATCACGAAGCCGGGCCGCACCAGCAGCAGGGAGACGCCGCTGCCGTGCAGGGCGTCCCCGAGACCGCTCGCGAACCCGTCCAGCCCGGCCTTCGCCGAGCCGTACACGTAGTTCGCGCGCCGCACCCGCACCCCGGCGACCGACGAGAACACCACGATCCGGCCCGACCCCTGCGCCCGCAACAGCTGCGCCAGGTGCGTCAACACCGACACCTGCGCGACGAAGTCGGTGTGGATGACGTTCACCGCGTGCTGGGCGTCCGCCTCGGCGCGCTGCTGGTCGCCGAGCACACCGAACGCGAGGACCACGGTGTCGATCGGGCCGAGCTCGGCGATCTCCGAGAGCACCCGCGCGTGGTCGGAGACCCGGTCGGCGTCGAACTCGACGGTGTGCACCTCGGACGCACCCGCCTCCCGCAGCGCCGCGGACTCGTCCGTGAGGTCCACGCTGCGCCGGGCCGCGAGGACCACCGAGCGACCCGACGCGAGACGGGTCGCGACCTCGAGACCTATCTCGCTGCGCCCACCGAGAACGACCACCGAACCGACACTCATGTGTCCAGTGTGCCGGGCCGAGCGGGCATGTCCTAACGTCGGGTCATGGCCCGCACCCCCTTCGACCCCGCCGACCTCACCGAGGATGCGCTTGCGTTTCTCACCGATCGGCATCTCGCCTCGCTGACCACCCTGCGCCGGGACGGAACCCCGCACGTCGTCGCGGTCGGATTCACCTGGGACCCGGATCGGCGGTTGGCGCGGATCATCACCAACGGCGGATCCCAGAAGGCCCTCAACGCCGAACGCGGGGGTTATGCCGCCGTCACCCAGATCGACGGCCCGCGCTGGCTGACACTTGAGGGCGCGGCGCGGGTCAGCGCCGACCCGGGCGACGTTGCCGAGGCCGTCGCCCGGTACGCCAACCGATACCGGGCGCCACGGGAGAACCCGACCCGGGTCGTGATCGAGATCAGCGTCCGACGCGCGCTGGGCGTCGCGGGGCTGCTCGGCCGCTGACACCCTCGACGCGGCCCCACGGACCGGCATAGTGTTGTACGGAGCACAGGTGCACGGATCGCGGGGAATCCCAACTCGAGGGGCAGCCATGACACGCACAGCACTCCGACTCTCCGTCCTGGCGGGAACGGCGGTGGCCGCACTGCTCGCGGCCGGTCCGGCGCAGGCCGGGCCGCCGCACCCATTCGGCCCGCCCGCGCTGACGATCGGCTGCCCGAACCAGGGCAGCCTGATGTCGTTGACCGGCGCCACCGGACAGTCCGGGCCCGAGCCGGGGATCGCACCCGGCGAGATCCGCTTCCAGACCTTCCCCGCCGCGCCGCCGATCCCCGCCGCGGGCCAGGTCACCGTCGCCTGGGTCAACTTCGACACCGGACAGACCGGTATCGCGAACCTTGAGGGCGTCTACCCCTATTACTCGAAGACGGTATACACCGGGCACGGCAACGTGATGGCGACGGTGTTCGGGTCGATCAACCTCGGCAGCATGCCGCTGTGCCAGTCGAATCCCACCTTCGGCAACTTCATCGTCTGAACCCCGTCAGCTCGTCGCCTCCTCGAACGCCGCCGCGTCCTCGGCGCCGAACCGATCCTCGAGCACCTCGGGGCTGTAGTCGAGGTCGATCTCCTCGACCGGGCGGCCGCGCGCCGACTCGATCGCACCGAGCCGGCGCTGCGCCCGATCCGCGGCGTACGCGACGAACTCCTGGTCGTCGAGACCGAACGGTTGCACCTCGAACTGATCGTTCACCCAGTTGATCATCCCGAGGGCCATCGGCATCAGTTCCGCCATCCGCTGCTGCACCACGCCCCAGTTGGCGTCGTCCGCGGCGACATGCCGCCTGCAGGTGAACGTGCCCCACGCCATGTGCCTGCGCTCATCGTTGCCGATCAGCCGGATCAGCTCCACCATCCCGGGCAGGATGTTCCACTCGGTGCACACCTTCTGCCACGCGTAGTACCCGGTCAGCGCGAGGCTGCCCTCAATCACGTGGTTGTAGGTGACCGACGCCCGCACCTGATTCGCCGGGCTCGGATCGGACTCCAGGATCCGCAGCGATCCGGGCAGCTCCTCGTAGAACAGCTGCCGGTAGTAGGGGTTCTCCGCGACGTACGGGTGCAGGTCGCCGGTCAGTCCGACCGCGTCCATCCACAGCCGGAACACCTGGGTGTGCTTGGCCTCCTCGAAGCAGAACTGGGTCAGATACATCTCGTCGCCGAGCCTGCCCTCCGCGGACATCGCCTTCATGAACGGCTGGATGTCCTCGGTGACCGCCTCCTCGCCCGCGATGAACTGGGTGCACAGGTAGGTGGCGCTGCGTCGCTGCTCATCGGTCAGCCCCTCCCAGTCCTGCGCGTCCCGACCGAAGTCGATGGACAGCGGATCCCAGAAGTGCGCGTTGCCCTTCGCGAACAGGCGCAGCGGGAAGGCGTCCCAGTTGAGCCCTCCCGCCCTGAGCGACCCGAAACCCTGCCTGGTGAGCGGTGTAGCGGTCATGTCGGCGCATCCTCACGACGAAGTGAACGGGTGATCCCCATCACACTGTAGGTCCGTTCGGTGCCGCCGCGCCGACTACAGCGCGGTGAGTCCGTGCGGACGGGTGTTCATCGGCTCGCACCCGTCGGCGGTGACGACGACGATGTCCTCGATCCGCGCACCCCAGCTGCCCCGGAAATAGATGCCCGGCTCGATGCTGAACGCCATCCCCGCCACGAGTTCGATGCGGTTACCCGCGACAATGTACGGCTCCTCGTGCACGGACAGCCCGATCCCGTGGCCGGTGCGGTGCACGAACGCCTGCGCCAACCCCACGCCAGCGAGTACATCCCGCGCCGCGGCGTCCACCGACTCGGCGGTCACCCCCGGCCGCACCGCGTCCACCGCCGCCCGCTGGGCCCGCTCAAGCGCCGCGAACCGCTCCGCGACCTCCGCGGTGGGCTCGCCGATGCTGTAGGTGCGGGTGCTGTCCGAGTTATAGCCGGGCGCAACCGGACCCCCGATGTCGATCACCACCACGTCCCCGTCCGCGATCACCCGATCCGACACCTCGTGGTGCGGGTCCGCGCCGTGCGGGCCCGACCCGACGATCACAAACTCCGCCGCGGTGTGCCCCTCCTCGACGATCGCCGCCGCGATGTCGGCCGCCACCGCGGCCTCGGTCCGGCCCGCCCGCAGCCACTCCCCCATCCTGGCGTGCACCCGGTCGATCGCCGCCCCGGCCCGCCGCAGCGCGTCGATCTCGGCCGCGTCCTTGACCATGCGCAACTCGCGCAGCACCCCGGTCGCCAGCACCGGGGGCGCACCGAGCGCCGCGGACAGCGGGATCACGTGCAGCGCGGGCATCGCCTCGGCGACCGCGGTCCGCCCCGGCGTCGGCAGCAGCGACCCCACCAGCGCGTACGGGTCGACGCCGTCCACCCAATCCCGCACCGACAGACCGAGATCCGCGACCGCGGACTCGCCGAGACCGGCCAGCTCGAGCGTCGGGACCACCACCGCCGGGGTGCCCCCGTCCGCGGGAATCACCAGGCAGGTGAGCCGCTCGAACGACGCGGCCCCCGACCCGACCAGGTATTTCAGGTCCGGTCCCGGCGTGATGAGCAGTGCATCGAGGCCCGCTGCCGCGGTCAACGCGGCGGCACGACGCAGACGGTCGGCGTAGACGGCGGTCGGGAAGCGGGCTGCCGATGACTCGCTCGATGCACTCATGGGAGTCAACCCTAGTTCTCTTTGGCAGGATGGGCCGCATGACCGGACCCCTCCTTCTCCTCGACGGCGCGAGCCTGTGGTTCCGCGCGTATTACGCACTCCCCGAATCGTTCACGGCCGCCGACGGCCGCCCGGTCAACGCGGTGCGGGGGTTCACCGACATGGTCGCGTCCCTGATCACCCGGCACCGGCCGGGGCGGCTGGTGGTCTGCCTCGACCTCGACTGGCGCCCCGGCTTCCGCGTCGACCTGGTGCCGTCGTACAAGGCGCACCGGGTCGCCGAACCGCACGAGGCCGGACCGGACGTCGAGGAGGTGCCCGACACGTTGACCCCGCAGGTCGACATGATCATGGACGTTCTCGCCGCAGCGGGGATCGCCACCGCGGGCGCCGTCGGCTACGAGGCCGACGACGTGCTCGGCGCCCTCGCCGCCCGCGAACGCGACGACACGGTGGTGGTGGTCAGCGGCGACCGGGACCTGCTGCAAGTGGTCTCCGACGATCCGGTGCCGGTGCGGGTGCTGTACGTCGGGCGCGGGCTGGCGAAGGCCGAACTGTTCGGCCCGGCCGAGGTCGCCGAGAAGTACGGTGTTCCCGCCGACCGTCCCGGACCCGGCTACGCCGAACTGGCATTGCTGCGCGGCGACCCGTCCGACGGGCTTCCCGGCGTCCGGGGGGTCGGCGAGAAGACCGCGTCCGCCCTGCTGCAGCAGTACGGATCCGTCGCAGCCCTCCGCGCCGCAGTCGACGACCCGGACTCCGGTCTTGCGAAGGGGATTCGCGGCAAGCTCGCGGCGTCCGCCGACTATCTCGACGCCGCGCTGCCGGTGGTGCGGGTTGCCACCGACGCGCCGGTCGACCTGTCGGGTCCCGATGTTCTGCCCGCCGACCCCGTCGACCCCGACCGGCTCGCCGCGCTCGCCGAGGAGCTCGCGATCGGCGCGTCGATCGGGCGGCTGACGACGGCGATGGCCGCGTCCCGGGCCGAGTAGGGCGGCCGTGTCCTACCGCCGGTTCCGCAGGGTGAGGTAGGCGTCGAGCTGCGCCGCGCCCGCGAGCAGGTCCCGCCCGCGGGTCGTCAGCCGCTCCTGCCAGGAGTCGAGGAAGACGCTCAGCGCGTCCGCGCCACCGGCCTCCCGAAGCGACTGCACGAACCGGGCGATCCGCGGCAGCGGGTAGCCGCCGCGACGCAGCGCTCGCGCGATTTCCGCCTCCCGAACGCGGTCGGGTCCGTAGCGGCGGTATCCCGTCACCCGGTCCCGGTCGGGGTGGACGATGCCCGCACTCTCCCAGGCCCGCAGTGTCGCCGCATGGACGCCGATCCGGTGCGCGAGCTCCCCGACGGTCAGCGGCGGGCCCGGCACCGGCTCCGGCGCCGAGGACGACAGCGCCCCGAGCGTCGCCGCAACCTCGAATCGGGTCTCGCGTTCGGTGAGCAGCGCCGCGTGGGTCGCGTCGACGAGGCGGAAGACCGACTCCGGATCGTCGCGGTGGGTGGCGCGCATGATCTCGACCGCGCGGCGATGCCCGTGACCGCGACGCAGAGCGAGGAAGGCGCGCAGGGCCTGCGCGTGCAGCGGCGTGTAGCGCCGGTGGCCTGCCGCCGACCGATCGGCTGGCGGCAGCGCCCCGGCGTCCTCGTAGTTGCGGATCGCCTGCGCCGACACCCCGTGTTCCCTGGCCAGATCGACGGGTCGCACAGCGCACCCCCTGTTTGAGGTTTTTGGGCCATCAGGCCAGGTGATTGTGGCCAAACTTCACACGAATCTTCAACGATACCGTCGAGTGCACCACTACGAGAATGGGGTGCACTCATGTTCGATGCCACCGCGCTGCGCGGGATCGGCAGGCCGCTCGACGATCCGGCAACCCTGGGACGAACCGTCGACGACCTGCTCCGCGGCCGGTCCGCTCCGCCCACCCTGCTCGCCCTTGGCGAGCCGACTCACGGGATCGACGCCTTCCCGGCGCTGCGCAACGACCTGCTGCGGCACCTCGTCGGGCGGGGATTCCGGTCGATCGTGCTGGAGACCGACATCTTCGCCGCCGGCGTCGTCGACGCCTTCGTGGCCGGTGCGGACGTCGATATCGACACCGTCCTCGCCACCGGATTCAGTCACGGCTTCGGCACGCTCCCGGGCAACCGAGAGCTCCTCGACTGGCTCCGCGGCCACAACGCCGGTCGCGCGCCCCACGACCGGGTCCGGTTCCACGGCTTCGACGCGCCGCTCGAGTTCGCCAGCGCGCCGAGCCCCCGGCACTCGCTGTCCGTCGCCGTCGACCACCTGCCCGCGGCGCTGCGACCGGAGGCCGTCCGCGACCTCGACGGATTGCTCGGCGACGAGGCGGACTGGACCAACGAGGCCGCGATGTACGACCCGACCGTATCCGTCGGCGGCACCGCCCGAGCCCGAACACTGCGCGGCGTTGCCGACGCCGTCGCCGACGCGCTGCACCACGCGGCGCCCGACCCGGACTCCGCCGGTCACGATCTCGCGGTCGCGCATGCCCGCACCGCGCGGGGACTGCTGCGCTATCACGCCGCGATGGCAACGCCGTCCCCCGACCGGATCGCGACCCTGCTCGGGATCCGGTCGGAGCTGATGGCGGCGAACCTGCTCGCGATCGTCGCGCGGGAGCAGGGGCGCGGCCCTGGCCTGGTGTTCGCGCACAACGCCCACCTCCGGCGGGCGCCGTCCGAGACCCTGGCCGACGCCGCGGCCGGGGCCGGGGCGGGTGAACTCGTCGGACGCGCGCTCGGCGACCGGTACCTGTTCGTGGCCGCCGACGCCGCGCCGGACAACGCACCGGGCACCCTGCAGGGCATGCTCGCCGCGGCGACCACCCGCCGCTCCCTGTTCGCCGCGCCTGCGCTCCGGGCCGCCCTGCCGCCCACGGTGGAGGCCGGGGATCCGATCGTCCGCGGCCACCTCCCGCTGACTCGGGGCGACCTCGATCGCGCCGACGCGGTCGTGTTCGTCGCCGACAGCGACGGCGCGCAGCATCGCTACTGGTAGCACGCCCTACCCGGCGGTCGGGCGGCTCACCTCGTAGGTGCCGTCGTCGTCGGTGAACGTCACCGTGACCTTCTGCGGCTCACCGTCGACCTCGAGCGTGCAGGTGAACGTCGCCCCGGCGGCGACCTTCTGATCGGCCGGGCACACCACGTCCGCCACGTCGGTGAGACCGTACGACCCGGTCAGCACCTGCGCGACGCCCTTCTGCGCGGCGGTCCGATCGAGGGTGGCGCCGCCGACCATCTGGACCGCAAGGACCGCCACCGCGACGACGACCGCCGCCCCGATGCCGACACCGATCCACATCGGCAGCTTCGACTTCGGGGCGGCCGCCGCCTGCTGCGGGTACGGCGCCTGCGGGTATCCCGGTTGCTGCGGGTATCCCGGTTGCTGCGGGTACCCGCCGGGCGGCGGATACTGGCCGGGCTGCGGGTGCTGCATGAACTGGCCGGACGGCGGCGCCTGCGGGTACTGCGGCGGCGCCGGATACTGCTGACCCGGGTACGGCGGCGCGGGGTACTGTCCGCTGGGCTGCTGTCCCGTCGGGTACCCGGACGGGTACGGGGCGGGATACTGGCCGTACTGGGCCTGCGGATACTGCACCGGGTACTGCGGGGGGACGTACTGCTGCTCGGCGCTCCACGCCTGCTGGCTCCACTGCGGCTGCGGCTGCTGCGGCAGCGCGGTCGTCGCCGACGGGGTAGCGGGTTCCGGTCCGGTGGCCGGCGGTGTCGGTGGCTGTGGTGTCGCCTCGGGCGCCGGGTCACCGTTCTGGCGGTCGTCGCCGACCCCGCCGTCGGTCCCTCCGTTGTCCGGACCACTCATCTGCCGCCTCCACTCGTCGCTGCTCACACGTCACGAACCCCCGTCTCCACCCTCGTTGCACGAACCCCCGGGTGGCGGCAGAGCGCGACCAAATCCAACCACACGGCCCCGGCCGCCCCGGCGGCGCCGGTCAGGCCGCGTCGATCGCGACCACCCCGCGCCGGATCGCGCCGACCGCCTTCGCCGCCGCCGACCGCACCTCCGGATCCGGCGCCGTCTGGTGCACCTGGTCGAGCAGATCGATCACCTGCCTGCACCAGCGCACGAAATCACCCGCGGACAGCGCCTGGCCGCGGTCGCCCGCCGCGAGCAGCGCATCGACGAGGGGTTCACCGCGCGCCCACAGGTGGATCGCGGCGACGAACCCGAAGTCCGGTTCCCGGGTCAACGGAAGCTTGTGCCGGACCTCGTCGGTCCGCAGCGCCGACCACAACTGCACCGTCTCGCCGAGCGCATGCCGAATCGGCGCGGTCGGGCCACGATCGGTCGTCGACGCGTCCTGCCGGGACTCGAACACCAACGCCGACACGACCGCGGCCAGTTCGGCGGGCGCCAGACCCTTCCAGGTGCCGCGCCGCAGGCACTCCGCGACCAGCAGGTCACTCTCGGAGTACAGCCGCATCAGCCGGTGCCCCTGCTCGGTGACCGCCCCCGCATCGGTGTACCCCCGCTCGGCCAGCAACCGGAGGATCCGGTCGAAGGTGCGGGCCAGCGAATTCGTCGTCGCGGCCACCTTCTGCCGCTTCCCGTCGAGGTCCCTGGCCAGCGTGTTGTACCGCTCCCCGATCCGGCTCAACCGGTCCCGGTCCGGTGCGGTGTGGCAGGGATGGGCCCGCAGCGCCCGACGCAGCGCGGCCAACTCCCCGTCGTGCGCCGCGGCCGACCTGCGCTTCGGGTGCCTGCCGGGGGCGACGATCCCGGTGCTGCGCAGCGCCGACGCCAGATCGCGCCGGGTACGGGCGGTGTTGTGCTGGACGTGCCGCGGCAACCGCATCGTGCCCAGCGCCTTCGCGGGCGCCGGGAAGTCCGCCGCCGAGATGCGGCCAGCCCACTTGTCCTCGGTCAGCACCAGCGGCCGCGGATCGGTCGGGTCCGCGTCGGGTTCGAGCACCACGGCAAGACCCGATCGGCGGCCGGCCGGGATGGCGATCACGTCGCCGCGCCGCAGCGTCGTCAGCGCAGCAACCGCGTCCCGGCGGCGATCGGTGCGGCCCTGCCGTTCCAGCTGCCGTTCCCTGGTCCGAACCCGCTCCCGCAGCTGCGCGTACTCGAAGAACTCGCCGTCCTCGCCGCCGAGTTGATCCCGCAGCCCCGCGAGCGCCTGCTCGTCCCGCTCGATCGACCGGACCAGGCCGACGACCGACCGGTCGGCCTGGAACTGTGCGAACGACCGCTCCAGCAGCGACCGCGACTCGGCCGCGCCCATCCGGTCGATCAGGTTGATCGACATGTTGTAGGACGGTCGGAACGAACTGCGCAGCGGGAAGGTGCGGGTCGACGCGAGCCCCGCCACCTCGGTCGCCTCGACGCCGGGCTGCCAGAGCACGACCGCGTGCCCCTCGATGTCGATGCCGCGCCGACCCGCCCGGCCGGTCAGCTGGGTGTACTCGCCCGGCGTCAGCTCGGCGTGGGTCTCCCCGTTGTACTTCACGAGGCGTTCGAGGACCACGGTCCTGGCGGGCATGTTGATGCCCAGCGCCAGCGTCTCGGTGGCGAACACCGCCCGCACCAGCCCCTTGACGAACAGTTCCTCGACGGTGTGTCGGAACGCGGGCAGCATCCCGGCGTGGTGACCAGCGATGCCCCGTTCGAGACCCTCCCGCCATTCCCAGTACCCCAACACCGCCAGGTCGTGTTTGGGCAGGTCACCGGTGTGCCTGTCGATGATCGCGGCGATCTCCTCGGCCTGATCCTCGGTGGTCAGCCGCAACCGGGACCGCAGGCACTGCGTCACCGCGGCGTCGCACCCGGCGCGGCTGAAGATGAACGTGATCGCCGGCAGCAGCCCCTCCTCGTCGAGGCGGGCGATCACCTCCGGCCGGGGCAGCGGCCGAGTCGCGGAACTCGGTGCCGGGCCGCGACCCCGACCGCGGGGCTGCCAGGTGTCGTGGCGGTCAAGGGCCTGACGCTGCTTGAGATGCCGCACCAGGTCCCGGTCGATGACCAGTCGGGCCGCCGGGTCGGCGGACTGCGAGGTGGTGTCGAAGAGGTCGAACAGGCGACGGCCGACCATCATGTGCTGAAACAGCGGGATCGGCCGCACCTCGTCGACGACGACCTCGGTGTCGCCGCGGACGGTGCCCATCCACGCGCCGAACTCCTCCGCATTGCTCACCGTCGCGGACAGGCTGACCAGCCGCACCTCCTCCGGAAGGTGCAGGATCACCTCCTCCCACACCGCGCCGCGGAACCGGTCGGCGAGGTAGTGCACCTCGTCCATCACCACGTGGGAGAGCCCGCGCAGCGTCGGCGAGTTCGCGTACAGCATGTTCCGCAGCACCTCGGTCGTCATCACGACCACCGGTGCGTCGGAATTGATGCTGACGTCGCCGGTGAGCAGCCCGACCGACGCCTTCCCGTAGCGGTCGACCAGGTCGGCGTACTTCTGATTGCTCAACGCCTTGATCGGGGTGGTGTAGAAGCACTTGCGACCCGACACCAGGGCCAGGTGCACGGCGAACTCGCCGATCACCGTCTTGCCCGCACCCGTCGGCGCGCAGACCAGCACCCCGTGCCCGGATTCGAGCGCGCGGCAGGCCTCCAGCTGGAAGCCGTCCAGCGGAAAGTTCAGCAGGCTCGCGAAGACGTCCAGTTCCACACCGTCAGGTTGCACACCGTCAGGCTAACGACAGACACCGACCGCGCCGCGGCGGGCGTGGTCGGTGTCCGATGGTTGTCGCGGTCGGTGACGGTCAGAGGGTGTCCGAGTAGTCGACCCGCGCGGGCGACGCGATGTCGGCGGCGTCGTCGAGGGGGGACGCCTCGTCGTCGTCGAGTGCTCCCCAGCCTGCCGAGGCCTTGCGCTGCTTGCGCCTGTCGTTGAGGCGGGCGACCTGGATCGCGACCTCGAGCAGCACGGTCAACGCGAGCGCAAGGACCAGCATCGAGAACGGGTCCTGCCCCGGCGTCGCGATCGCCGCGAACACGAACATCGCCATGATCAGCCCGCGCCGCCACGACGACAGCTTCTCGTAGGTGAGGATGCCGACCGCGTTGAGCGCGACGATCAGCAGGGGGATCTCGAAGCTGACACCGAAGATGATCAGCAGGTTGATCAGAAACCCGAAGTACTCCGCGCCGCCGAGCGCGGTCACCTGCACGTCCCCGCCGATCGTCAGCAGGAAGTGCAGGGCCTTCGCCACGATCAGGTACGCCAGCACCGCGCCGCCGACGAACAGCGCCGCCGCCGAGGCGACGAACCCGATCGCGTAGCGACGTTCCTGGTTGTGCAGACCCGGAGTGATGAACGCCCACAGCTGGTACAGCCAGACGGGGCAGGCCAGCACGATGCCTGCGGTGAACGCGACCTTGAACCGAAGCATGAACTGCTCGAACGGGGCGATCGCGAGGAGGCGGCACTCGCCGTCGTCGGTCAGGTCCGCGCGGGCCTCCGACGGCAGCGAACAGTACGGGCCGCGGAGGATGTCACCGAGGCTGTCCATGCCGAAGATCTGGTGCGAATACCAGAAGAAGCCGAAGGCGGTCGTCACGAGGATCGCGAGGATCGACCACAGCAGCCGCGTGCGCAGCTCATACAGGTGGTCGATCAACGACATCGTGCCGTCGGGGTTGACCCGGCGCCTGCTGCGCCGCGGGTCGAAGGGGATACGCACTGATGGGGCCCTTGGTTCTGCTCAGCAGTGAACCGGGGCGGGTCCGCCCCGGTCGCACGGTCGGACTAGGACGCCTTGGGCTCCGTGCGTACTGCGTCGGTCGCCGTGGCCTGCGCGTCGGGGGCCGAGGCGGGCAGCTGCGAGGGAGCGGCCGGGGCGGCGGCAGTGGAGGCGCCGTCGTTCTGCATCTCCTTGACCTCGCTCTTGAAGATGCGCAGGGAGCGACCGAGGCCGCGGGCCGCGTCGGGCAGCTTCTTCGAACCGAACAGGATCACGACGACCAGCGCCACAATGGCCCAGTGCCAGGGGCTCATTGCACCCATTTTTACCTCCAGGAATCAGTTGGCACGATGCTACCGGACGCTCGGCGGTCCTGAGGGGTGGAATGCCCGGACTCACGTGCCCGTCGAGTGTCGGTACAGGTCGAGGGCCGCGCTCGCCCTGGCCCGAATGGACTCCGACAATTCCGGCGGACCGATCACCCGGACCCCCGGACCGAACCCCGCCATCAGCCGGGCCATCCACGCCGACGACGCGTACCGCATCGACGCCTCGACCACGCCGTCCGCGCCGACCACCACGTCCGTCATCGGGTAGTAGTCCAGCACCCAGGCGTGGTCCGGTGCGATCGCGAGCCGCGCCTGCGGGAGCGTCGCGTCGTCGTGGAACAGTTCCAGCGACGCCGACACGTCGTACCCGTCCCCCGGCGGCCGCGCCTGCTCGTCAAGCTCGGTGGCCGCGTCGATCCGGTCGTATCGGAACAGCCGCACCCCCCCTGCCTGCCTGCACCACGCCTGCAGATAGCTGTGGTTGTCGACAGCGACCACCCGGATCGGGTCGACCACCCGCTCGGTCACCGCGTCCCTGGACGCCGAGAAGTAGGTGATCCTCAGCGCGTTTCCCCGGCGCACCGCGGACCGGACAGCAGCGACGACAGGGCTCTCCGGCCCGGGGTCGGCCACCGACTGCGTCAGCACGCCCCCGGCCGCGACACCAGCAGCCGATTCGATCTTCGCGATCGCCCCCTGCACCGAGGAGGGGTCCGCGGTCCCCGGCAACTCCCCTACCGCCCGCAACGCGATCAGCAGCGCCGTCGCTTCCGTCGAGGTCAGCCGCAGCGGCCGATCGATCCCGGCCGCGAAGGTGACCGCGACCGTCTCCTCCTCGAAGGACAGGTCGATCAGGTCACCCGGCCCGTACCCGGGCAGCCCACACACCCACAATTGGTTCAGGTCGGTCGTCAACTGCGCCACCGACACCCCCAGCTCGGCGGCGGCCGCACTCTTCGTGATCCCCGGATTGGCAACAAAGTACGGAACCATGTTCAGCAGTCGCGAGAGCCGCTGTGTCAGCCGCTGGCTCATCGGGCCCCTCCCGCGGCGACCGTGAGGCGGGCGATCACGTCGGACCGCAACGACTCCGGTTCCAGCACCAACGCATCCTCCCCGTAGCCGGCGATCAGTCGCGAGATCCAGTCCCGGGACCGCACCGGGACGTCGAGCACCACCCCGTCCCGCCCGGCGACCGTCATCGGGCGCAGCGGGCGGCCGAGGCGGCGCAGTTCGTGGGCACGCCCGTCCCGCACCCACACCGTCGCGGCGCCGGACACCCCCGCGGTGCCCACCGCACGCCCGACCAGTGCACGCAGGTCCGCCCCGTCCGGTTTGCGCACCGCACCCCGCGGCCCGACCGGGACGACCTCGTCCCCGATCCGCGACAGCCGGAAGGTGCGCGTGGCGTCCCGGTCGACATCATGTCCGACCACGTACCAGCGGCCGTCATGGGTGACAACACCCCACGGCTCGAGATGCCTGGTCGTGACCGGCGCGGTTCGCGCGGAGCGATGCTCGAAACGGATCGCGCGACCGGCCTCGATCGCGGCGAGCACCGCCTCCAGGGCAGGTTCCGACCCGCGGGCCCGCGCGGGCAGCGCCGTGAACAAGGCCGCCGCGGATTCCCGATCGACGGCCACTCCCGCCGCCCGCAGCTTCAACACCGCCCCCTGCGCGGCCGACCCCAACTCCGGGGACTCGAGCAGCTGCACCGCGATCGCGACGGCGGCGGACTCCTCGCTGGTCAGGTCGATCTCCGGCAGCGCGTACGCCTCGGGGCTGATCCGGTAGCCCTCAACCGTGCCGAACCGGGACGCCTGCCCCACCTCCAACGGAACCCCCAGGTCCCGCAGCTCGTTCTTGTCCCGCTCGAACATCCGCGAGAACGCCTCGTCGCTCGCCGATTCGTCGTAGCCCGCAACGCTCTGACGGATCTTGTCCGCCGTCAGGAACTGTCGGGTCGAGAGCAGGCAGATGACGAGGTTCATCAGCCGCTCGACTTTGCTGGTCGCCACGGATCAGCAGCCTAGGACATGCCCCGACGGCACCACTACATTGATGCGATCAGACGCTCGACGCGCTCGTCGACAGACCGGAACGGGTCCTTGCACAGCACGGTTCGCTGGGCCTGGTCGTTCAGCTTCAGGTGCACCCAGTCCACGGTGAAGTCCCGGCCCGCGTCCTGGGCGGCGGCGATGAAGTCGCCGCGCAGCTTCGCCCGGGTGGTCTGCGGTGGGGTGTTCACGGCGGCGTCGATCTGATCGTCCTCGGTCACCCGCTTCGCCAGACCCTTGCGCTGCAGCAGATCGAACACCCCGCGGCCGCGCTTGATGTCGTGGTAGGCGAGGTCGAGCTGCGCGATCCGCGGATCGGCGAGCTCCAGATTGTGCTTGTCCTGGTACCGCTGGAACAGCTTCCGCTTGATCACCCAGTCGATCTCGGTGTCCACCTTCGCGAAGTCCTGGGACTCGACCGCGTCGAGGATCCGCCCCCAGAGCTCAACGACCTGCTCGACCTGGGGGTCGGGCTCACGGTTGCGGAGATGCTCGACCGCCCGCGCGTGGTATTCGCGCTGGATGTCGAGGGCACTGGCCTGCCGCCCCCCGGCGAGCCGGACGGGCCGCCGTCCGGTCATGTCGTGACTGACCTCGCGAATGGCGCGGATCGGGTTGTCGAGGGCGAAGTCACGGAACGAGACGCCCGCCTCGATCATCTCCAGCACCAGCGCCGCGGAACCGACCTTGAGCATCGTGGTGGTCTCGGCCATGTTCGAATCGCCGACAATCACATGCAGGCGACGGTACTTCTCGGCGTCCGCGTGCGGCTCGTCCCTGGTGTTGATGATCGGCCGGGACCGGGTGGTCGCGGACGAGACGCCCTCCCAGATGTGTTCGGCGCGTTGCGACAGGCAGAATGTCGCCGACTTGGGGGTCTGCAGGACCTTCCCAGCTCCGCAGATCAGTTGGCGGGTCACCAGGAACGGCAGCAGGACATCCGAGATGCGGGAGAACTCCCCGGCCCGAACCACGAGGAAGTTCTCGTGGCAGCCGTAGGAGTTGCCCGCCGAATCGGTGTTGTTCTTGAACAGGTAGATGTCCCCGCCGATGCCCTCCTCGGCGAGCCGCTGCTCGGCGTCGACGAGCAGATCCTCGAGGACCCGTTCCCCGGCCCGGTCGTGGGTGACGAGCTGAGCGAGCCCGTCGCACTCGGCGGTCGCGTACTCCGGGTGCGATCCCACGTCGAGGTACAGGCGTGCGCCGTTCCTGAGGAACACATTGGAGCTCCGCCCCCACGACACGACCCGGCGGAACAGGTACCGGGCCACCTCGTCCGGGCTCAACCTGCGATGCCCGTGGAAGGTGCACGTCACCCCGAATTCGGTCTCAATTCCCATGATTCGCCGCTGCACACCTCGACAGTACAACGCCGGAGGTCTCCGATACGGTGTTCCTCGTCGGCCTTCCCGCCGTAGCGTGGGAACGTGGCCGAAGTGAGACCTTCCGCGGAAAGTACCGACCGGATCGTCATGCGGTGGATCGCCGACCGACCACCGTCCCCGGTGGACCCCGGGATGCGCGCGCTGAGCACCCTGGCGAACCACGGGGTGCTGTGGTCGGGGGTCGCCGCTGGCCTCGCGGTGTGCGGGCGACGGCCACGCCGGGCCGCGGTGCGGGGCCTGCTGTCCCTCGCAGGCGCGAGCGCGCTGTCGAACGCGGTGCTCAAGCCGCTCTGCCCCCGCAGGCGTCCGCCCGCGGACCTGCCGGAGTTCCCGCGGGGCCGCGGGCTGACCGCCCCGAGCTCCTCCTCGTTCCCGTCCGGGCACGCCGCATCCGCTGCCGCGTTCGCCACCGGTGTCGGACTCGAATACCCGCTGGTGGGGGTCGTGGTCGCGCCGCTGGCCGCGGCGGTCGGATACTCCCGCGTGCACACCGGCGTGCACTGGCCGTCCGATGTCGTTGCCGGCCTGGCCGTCGGCGCCGCGGTCGCGGTCGCCACCCGAGCATGGTGGGCGGTCCGGGACCAGGAGCCGGCGACCCTTGGCCCCGACCGGGCGACGCACGCACTGCCCCGCGGCGCCGGGATGATCGTCTTCGTCAACACCGGATCCGGCGCCGGACCGGATCCCACCCGCACCGAGATCGAGCGGCGGCTGCCCGCCGCGACGGTCGTCGAACTCGACCCCGGCGCCGACTTCGGCGCGCGGATCGACCGGACCATCAGCACCCTCGACGCCAGGGCGCTCGGCGTGTGCGGCGGCGACGGCACCGTCGTGACCGTGGCCGAGGCCGCCGTCCGGCATGCCCTGCCGCTCGCGGTGTTTCCCGGCGGCACCCTGAACCACTTCGCGCGGGACGCCGGGGTCGGCGATGTCGAATCGACCGCAACAGCGATCGAGCGCGGCGCCGCCGAACTGGTCGACCTCGGCGCGGTCCGCGTCGACGGAGGACCGGAGCGTCCGTTCGTTAACACCGCCAGCCTCGGTGGATACCCCGATGTGGTGCGCCTGCGCGAGCGGTGGGAGCCTCGGCTCGGCAAGTGGCCCGCAGCGGGACTCGCGATGATCCGCGTCCTCGCCTCCGCCAGCCCGTTGCCGACCAGGATCGACGGGATCGCACACTCGGTATGGATGCTGTTCGTCGGGAACGGCCGCTACACGCCCCCGGACCAGGTACCGATGTCGCGCCCCGACATCCACCGCGGAACCCTGGACGTGCGCTACCTGCTCGCCGATCACCGATGGTCACGCCTGCGGTTGATTGGCGCGGCACTGACCGGGACGCTGGGTGGCTCCCGCGCCTACGCTCACCGGGACACCCCAACCCTGGCCGTCGAGATCGCCGGGGATCCGGTCGCGTTGGCGACCGACGGCGAGGTGGTCGCCGACGGTCGCCTTTTCGAGTTCCGCAGCAGGCCGCACAGCGTCGTGCTCTACCGCGGGACCGGGCCGTAGCCGGGCCTCCTGCGTGCCGCCCGGGTCGGGCCTATTCCGTGCCGCCCGGGTCGGGCTGTTCCACCGGTTCGGTGCCGGGCGCGGCCGGGTCGACCGGCAGCAGCGCCTCGAGGGCACTGCCGGTGATCCGGCGGAACGCGCGCCGCGGCCGCGACTGATCGAGGACCGCGACCTCAAGGCCGGACACCCCGATCACGCGACGCTCACCCTCACCGTTGGCTGCCGCGGTGCCGTCCCGGAGCGCATCGACAGCGAGGGTGACCGCGGTCGCGAGGTCGGTTCCCGGCCGGTACGACTCCCGCAGGGCCGTGACGATCGGTTCCGTCGCGCCGCCCATCACGACGAACTGCTGCTCGTCGACGATCGACCCGTCGTAGGTGATGCGGTACAACTGCGCGTGATGGTCCTGGTCCGCCCGCCCGACCTCCGCGACGCACAGTTCCACCTCGTACGGCTTCGGCTGCTCGGTGAAGATGGTGCCGAGCACCTGCGCGTACGCGTTCGCGAGGGAGCGGCCGGTGACGTCACGGCGGTCGTACGAATACCCGCGCATGTCCGCGTGCATGATGCCCGAGCGGCGCAGGTTCTCGAACTCGTTGTACTTGCCGACCGCCGCGAATCCCAGCCGGTCGTAGAGCTCGCTGACCTTGTGCAGCGACGAGGACGGATTCTCCGCCACGAAAAGCACGCCGTCCGCATAGGTCAACACGATCACGCTGCGACCCCGCGCGATCCCCTTGCGGGCCAGCTCCGAGCGGTCCCGCATGATCTGCTCGGCGGAGGCGTAATACGGCATGGTCACGGCGTGCCACCTGCTTCCTTGGTGCGGTCGGCGACGACCGTGCGGGCGAGATCGGCCAGCCGATCCGCGGACACAACGGCGGCCCCGCCATCGGTGATCACGACCGCGGTCGGGTAGATGCCGCGGGTCAGGTCCGGGCCACCGGTGGCCGAATCGTCGTCGGCGGCGTCGTACAGGGCCTCGACCGCGGCACGCAGGGCCCCGGCCTCGTCGGCCGCCGGGTCGAAGGTCTTCTTCAGCGCCGACTTCGCGAACAGCGATCCCGATCCGACCGCGTGGTATCCGGCGCGTTCCTCGTAGCGACCGCCGACGACGTCGTAGGAGACGATCCGCCCCGCCTTCGCCGGGGTGGACGCGTCCAGGTCGTATCCGACAAGGAGCGGGACGACGGCCAGCCCCTGCATCGCGGCGCCGAGGTTGCCCCGCACCATCGACGAGAGCCGATTCGCCTTGCCGTCGAACGTCAGTGGGACGCCCTCGATCTTCTCGTAGTGCTCCAATTCGACGGCGAACAGCCGCACCAGTTCGATCGCGACGCCCGCCGTACCCGCGATCCCGGCCGCCGAGTAGTCGTCGGTCACGTACACCTTCTCGACGTCCCGGCTGGCGATGACGTTGCCCATTGTCGCGCGCCGGTCGCCCGCGATCAGGACGCCGCCGGCGAAGGTCAATGCCACGATCGTCGTCCCGTGCGGCGCGATGTCCGATCGGGTGGTCATCGGCTCACCACTTCCACCGCGAGAGCCGAGGTCGAACCGGTTCTCCGGCAACAGTTCCGGCGCATGAACACGCAGGTGCTCGGCGAACGAGGACAACTGCGCGTCGAAGCGCAGCCCCCCGCCTCCGAGCACCATGCGCGCCGCCGGGGAATCCGGCGTCACTGGCCGCCCTTTTGCACGTACGCGCGAACGAAGTCCTCGGCGTTCTCCTCGAGCACGTCGTCGATCTCGTCGAGCAGGTCGTCCGTGTCCTCTGCGAGCTTCTCGCGACGTTCCTGACCCGCACCGCCATCACCGACGGCCGCGTCGTCGTCGTCGCCCCCGCCACCGCGTGTGGTCTGCTCCTGCGCCATAGCCGCCGACCTCCTCATTCCTCGCACTGCACCGTGTCCGTGCACGCACCGTCGGTGACCGTTCGTGCTCGGACCTTCACCCTACCGATCGGCGACGACACCGGGACGATTCGTCGTCGTGTCGCGCGCGATTGTCACGTCGTCAACTGATCGACCAGGTCAGCCGCCGAACTCGCCGCCTCAAGCAGCGCTCCCACGTGCGCCTTGCTGCCCCGCAGCGGCTCGAGGGTGGGAATCCGGACCAGGGAGTCGCGACCCAGGTCGAAGATCACCGAGTCCCAGCTCGCCGCGGCGATGTCCGCCCCGAAGCGGCGCAGGCACTCACCCCGGAAGTAGGCGCGGGTGTCGGTCGGTGGGGTGTGCACCGCGTCAAGGACCTGCTGCTCGCCAACCAGCCGTTCGATCGAACCGCGCGCCACCAGCCGGTTGTACAGGCCCTTGTCCAGCCGGACGTCCGAGTACTGCAGATCGAGCATGTGCAGTTTCGGTGCCGACCAGGCCAGGCCCTCCCGATTACGGAACCCCTCGAGGATTCGCAGCTTCGCCGGCCAGTCCAACAGGTGCGCGCATTCCATCGGATCCCGCTCAAGCAGATCGAGCACCGTCGCCCACTTCGTGAGCACGTCTGCGGCGCGCGCGTCGTCCGGGCTGTCCCGCTCGACCAGCTTCGCCGCACGCTGGTGGTACTCCCGTTGCAGCGCAAGGCCGGTCATCTCGCGTCCGTCGGCGAGCGCAACCGTCTGCCGCAGCGTCGGATCGTGACTGATCTGATGCACCGCGGTCACCGGGCGCGCCAACTGCAGGTCCGACAGGTCCACCCCGGCCTCGATCAGATCGAGAACGAGCGCCGTGGTCCCGACCTTCAGGTAGGTGGACCACTCGGCGAGGTTCGCGTCGCCGATGATCACGTGCAGCCTGCGGTACTTCTCGGCGTCCGCGTGCGGCTCGTCGCGGGTGTTGATGATGCCCCGCTTGAGGGTCGTCTCGAGTCCGACCTCGACCTCGATGTAGTCCGCCCGCTGGGAGAGCTGGAAGCCCGCTTCGTCACCCGACTGCCCGAGCCCGACCCGGCCGGAACCGCAGATCACCTGGCGGGACGCGAAGAACGGCGTCAGGCCAGCGATGATCGCCGAGAACGGCGTGTCCCGCGAGCACAGGTAGTTCTCGTGCGTTCCGTAGGACGCACCCTTGCCGTCGACGTTGTTCTTGTACAACTGGAGTCGAGGGGCGCCGGGCACGCTGGACGCGTGCCGTGCCGCGGCCTCCATCACCCGCTCCCCCGCCTTGTCCCAGATCACGGCGTCGAGCGGATCGGTGACCTCCGGGGCTGAGTACTCGGGGTGGGCGTGGTCGACGTACAGCCGGGCGCCGTTGGTGAGGATCATGTTGGCAGCGCCTACCTCGTCCGCGTCGATGACCGGTGCGGGCCCGTTGAACCGTCCCAGGTCGAAGCCGCGCGCGTCGCGCAGCGGCGATTCAACCTCGTAGTCCCAGCGGGTCCGCTTCGCGCGGGGAACGCCCGCGGCGGCCGCGTAGGCCAACACCGCCTGGGTGGAGGTCAGGATGGGGTTCGCCGTCGGCTCCGACGGGGACGAAATGCCGTACTCGACCTCGATACCGATGATCCGCTGCATGGCGTCGAGCGTAGAGCGTCCGGCGTGCGCGCATACCCCGGACGCCACCCGCCCGGTTCAGGGCGGGGTCTTTGGGTCGGGAGTTTCCGGGGGTCCGGCGCCGGATTAAGTGCCGATAACTTGCCTTATGACATTATTGCAGGTGACGTCCGCAGTTCACCATCCTGCTGACACCGGTCACTCCGCGCACACGGGAGCGCCGGGGAAGGGTGCCGCCCCGGCTCGGCAGCCCACCTCCGAGACCGCGGCCATCCGTGCGAGGGGGTCCCGGATCTCGAGTGCGGGCACCAACCCCCGATCCAGGACCGCCGTCCGTGCCTCGGGGGAACCCGCGTGTGCGTCGAGCACGCCGCGGGCCCGGGCGAAGGCGAGCAACTCGTCGTAGACCATCGCGAGGGCGGCCTCGGTCGTCCTGTCCCCCGGGGTGAGCGAGTCGAAGTCCTCACCCGTCTCGTACTCGTGGCGCAGCGCGTGCGGCCCCTGGTCGCAGGACGGCGTGTTCAACTCGACCCGGAACGCTGGCTGTTCCGGTGTCGGCGGCACGGTGGTTCCCGCGTCGACGCAGGCGTGGTGCGAGATCCGGTCGGCGAGCGCGTGCAGGTAGATCCCGATTCGTGCGTTCGCTGCCTGGTCACCGATCCACGAGTCGAACCGGTCGGACCTGACGTCACCGGAGACGACCTGCTCCCCCGTCGCGTTGGTGAACGGCACGGCGACGGGAGCGACAACGCTGTACTCGCCGTCGATCGGTACCGGCGACGGGTCCGCGTAGCAGGCGGGGCCGGTACCGAGATCGCCAGCGGCCGACGCGGTGGTGAACCCGCCCGTGCACAGCGGGGCGTCGCCGCCGGGACCGGCCATTGCCCAGCGGCGCAGGTGCGCGAGCATCACCTCGTGGCGCGGGTCGGTGACGTCCGGTCGTAGGCCCTCCTGCGGCGTCGACGGACCCAGGGTCGGCGGGAAGTGGAACAGGAACCCGCCGGTCGCGAAGTGCGTTCGCACCAGGCCACCGATGTCCCTGGTGGTCAGGGTGTCGGCGCCCGGCACGGGCCTGCCGTCGACGTCCCGCGGTGTGAAGGTGCCCAGATCGGTCGCCTCGTCGTAGGCCGCGATCCAGTACGCGTCTCGTTCGGGGAATCCGGCGGTGCGGGCCAGCAGATAGGTGGCGTCGGCGTGCACGAGACTGCGGCCGCCGAGGGGCTGACGCAGGGTGTAGCCGTACGCGAGGAAGGCCTGCAATCCGCACGCCGGAGCGGTCGGGATGTCCGTCGGGCACGGTGGCGGCAGCGGGCCGCAGTTGTGTGCGGGCACGCCCTCCTGCGAGTAGCAGACGTCCTCGGCGAAGGCATGTGCCGTTGGCGCGGGCGCAGCGGCGAACGCTGCCACGATGCAGGCGCACGCACACCGGCGGCCGAATGTGCTCATGGGACCGGCCCCTTCGACGTCGACGACAGGGTGCACTGCAGGTAGTCGCCCGCCCGGATCCGCCGCAGCACCGACCGCGCTGGCCACGGCGCCCACCGCGCCCCCGGGTCCGTTCCCCGGCGCGGATCGGTCAGGGTCAGCAGGCGGCCGCGGGAGGCGATGTCGACCCGACCCGCCGCGACGACATTGCGAACCCAGTCACTGTCGGGACCGTAGGTCAACGCGAATCGGTAGCCGCCGTCGACCCGGAAACAGTTGACCGGCGTCCGGTAGAGGCGGCCCGAGCGGCGGCCACGGTGCAGCACGATCGCGAATCCCGGCAGCCATCCGGCGACCGGGAGCACCAGGCGATTGGTCACCATCGCGTTGAAGCGGGCGAGCCGCCTCGGGAGAGGCACCCGGTCAGCCTAACCCGCCTGAGACGATGACCCGATGGAATCGGACCACGGACCCCGCCCGCCCATCCCCGCGCCGGACGAGGTGGTCGCCGTCTACGACAAGGCCGGACTGGTGATCGGTTCGGCGCCGCGGTCCCGGGTGTACGCCGAGGGCCTCTGGCACGCGAGCGCCGGGGTGCTGTTGCGCTCGACCGACGGGCGCCAGCTCTACGTCCACCGCCGCTCCCCCGACAAGTCCGTCTTCGCGGGCATGCACGACTGCCTCGCCGGTGGCGTCGTCGATCCAGGCGAAACCCCCGCCGCAACCGCAGCCAGGGAACTCGAGGAGGAGCTCGGGGTCCGCGGCATCGACCTCACCCCGCTGGCGCGGCTCGCCTGGGACGGGACGTGGGCGGGCAGGCCGCTCCGCTGCCACCTGTTCGCGTTCGAAGGCCGGTGGGACGGTCCGGTCGTACACCAGCCGAGCGAGGTCGTCGACGGCTGGTGGTGGACCGGCGACGCACTGCGCACCCACCTGGCCGACCCGGAGTGGCCGTTCGTTCCGGACACCAGGGCGCTGCTCGCCGACATCGTGCTGTGAGGGCGCCGCGGCTTCGCGGGTCGGGCCAGACCCGGTGCCGTGCCATTGTCATACCTGTAATATTGCAATGTTATGGCAGCGTATGAGAGCACAGCCGGGAGTTCACGGGACCGCGAGGCCGTGCGGGACGCCGTCCTGTCCGCGGCGATCGCGGTCGTCGTCGAGGAGGGGCCCTCCGCGTTGACCGTGCGCCGACTCGCGTCCGACGCGCACACCTCGACGATGTCGGTCTACACGCATTTCGGAAGCGTCGGCGGGGTCGTGGGCGCCGTCGTCGAGTACGGGTTCGGGTTGCTCGGCCGGACGATGGCGGCCGCTCCCCGATCCGGCGACCCCCTCGCCGACCTGTTCGGTATCGCGCTCACCTATCTGGCATTCGCGCGAGACCACCCGCGGCTGTACACGACGATGTTCCAGCACACCTCCTCCGACCGGGGCCCGGGCCGACGAACGGACGTCGTCGGGACGGGGGCACCCATCGAGGCGCACGGGGGCGGCGCGGCCTTCGCGACGTTCCTCGCCGCACTGTCCGGGACGGGTCCCGGTCGGCAGGCAGGCCCCGAGGAGCACGACGCGCAGCGGTTGGCCCTCGCCGCGGAGCTCTTCAGCGCGCTGCACGGCAACGCGATGCTGCGGATCGCCGGCCATCTGGACACCGCGGACGACACGGTCGCCCATTCACTTCTCGTCGCCCTCGCCGTCGGGAACGGCATGAATCGAGAGTCAGCGATCCGCGCGCTCGAACGGGCTCGGGCCGTCAACGGGAGGGCCTGACACGCAGGCGCGGTGGGTACGACGCCTCCGCCGCCCCCACCGCGCTCGGCGCTGACCGCCCTCCGCTACAGGTACTGACCGGTGTTCGACTCGGTATCGATCGCCCGGCTCGCGCTGGCGTTCTTGCCGGTGACCAGCGTGCGGATGTAGACGATCCGCTCCCCCTTCTTGCCCGAGATGCGTGCCCAGTCGTCCGGATTGGTGGTGTTGGGCAGGTCCTCGTTCTCGGAGAACTCGTCGACGATCGAGTCGAACAGGTGCTGCACGCGCAGGCCGGGTGCGCCGGTCTCGAGCACCGCCTTGATCGCGTACTTCTTCGACCGATCCACGATGTTCTGGATCATCGCGCCCGAGTTGAAGTCCTTGAAGTACAGGACCTCCTTGTCGCCGTTCGCGTACGTCACCTCCAGGAACCGGTTCTCGTCGCTCTCCGCATACATCCGGTCCACGACCCGCTCGATCATCGCCTTCACGCACAGCGCCCGATCACCGCGGAATTCGGCGAGGTCGTCGGCGTGCACCGGAAGCGTCTCGGTGAGGTACTTCGAGAAGATGTCCTGCGCGGACTCGGCGTCCGGGCGTTCGATCTTGATCTTCACGTCGAGCCTGCCCGGTCGCAGGATCGCGGGGTCGATCATGTCCTCGCGGTTCGACGCACCGATCACGATGACGTTCTCGAGGCCCTCCACGCCGTCGATCTCGCTGAGCAGCTGCGGAACCACCGTGGTCTCAACGTCTGACGACACCCCGGACCCGCGGGTCCGGAAGATCGAATCCATCTCGTCGAAGAACACGATCACCGGGGTGCCCTCGGACGCCTTCTCCCGCGCGCGCTGGAAGATCATCCGAATGTGCCGCTCCGTCTCGCCGACGAACTTGTTCAGCAGCTCGGGGCCCTTGATGTTCAGGAAGTACGACTTCGCGTCCTTGGCATCCTGACCGCGCGCCTCGGCGATCTTCTTCGCGAGGGAGTTCGCGACCGCCTTCGCGATCAGGGTCTTGCCGCAGCCGGGCGGACCGTACAGCAGCACACCCTTCGGCGGACGCAGTGCGTACTCGTGGAAGAGATCCTTGTGCAGGAACGGCAACTCGACGGCATCCCGGATCTGTTCGATCTGCCTACCCAAACCGCCGATGTCCCCGTAGTCGACATCCGGGACCTCCTCGAGCACGAGGTCCTCCACCTCGGCCTTCGGGATCCGCTCGAAGGCGTACCCGGCCTTGGTGTCGACCAGCAGCGAATCACCGGGCCGCAGCTTGCGGGTCGGTGAGTCGATGTCCTCGTCGTCCGGGTGCAACGTCTCATCCGAGGCAGCGACCGCCAGCGGATGCGCGAGCCAGACGACGCGTTCCTCGTCGGCATGCCCGACCACCAGTGCGCGTTCCCCGTCATCGAGGATCTCGCGGAGGCTGCAGATCTCTCCGATCCGCTCGAAGGTGCCCGCCTCGACGACCGTCAACGCCTCGTTCAGCCGCACCGTCTGCCCCGGCTTGAGCTCGTCGGTGTCGACGTTCGGCGAGCAGGTGAGCCGCATCTTCCGTCCCGACGTGAACACGTCGACCGTCTGGTCGTTGTGCGCGCAGATCAGCACGCCGTAGCCGCTCGGGGGTTGACCGAGGCGGTCGACCTCTTCCCGCAACGCGATCAGTTGCTGGCGCGCCTCCTTGAGCGTGTCCATCAGCTTCGAGTTGCGAATCGACAGGGAATCCACGCGTGACTCGAGTTCACGCACCTGCTCCGGAGACTGGGCAAGTTGTCGGCGAAGTGCAGCGGCCTCAAGCTTGAGGGCCTCGAGTTCCGCCCTGGCAGCCACCGAGTCCGGATTCTCTGTTGCGCTCATGTGCGACTCCTCCCAGTTCGATCCCTCAACGCTACCGCCGTGCCCACGAAAGTGTGTTGCGACACTTGGGACATCGCACAATCTGGGACGGTGCAGGTCACCACCGACACCCCACCAGCCATGTTAGCCTCACCTACATTGCTCCCGGTCCCGGCAGGAGCGCCCCTCACAGGAAAGAGTTCCCCGTGATCACCCGTACGACACTCATTGCCACCGGAGCCGTCCTCGTTGCACTCGGGCTCACGGCATGCGGTTCCGACGACGCCGCCGACACCCCGGCAACGAGCACCGCGAGCAGCACCGTCGCCGACGCGACCACCAGCGCGAACACCGCAGCCGCAGCGGCCGCTCCCGGCGCCGAGACGCTGAACGCGACGCTGGCGACCTTCTTCGACCCCGCGGTTCCCGCTGCCGACAAGGTCGTGCTGATCGAGGACGGCGAGAAGCAGGCCGCGGTCCTCGAACAGTTCAACGGCGTGCTGCAGGGCTACCCCCTGACCGCCGACGTCACCAAGGTGGTCGCGGTCGACGACGACACCATCACCGCGACGACCACCATCGCGGGTCCGCACGGCGGCGCCCCCGTCGAGGTCACCTTCGACGAGCACGACGGCGCCTGGATCATCTCCGACGACGCGGTCTGCACGATCCTCGGCATGGGCCAGCTGACCTGCGTGAAGTAGTCGCCTTCGGCAACTGTGCGTGAGTTTTACCCCGACCGGGGTAAAACTCACGCACGGGCGCGCAGCGCAGCGCAGCGCAGCTAGCCCTTGCTGGGGCGGCGCTGCGGCTTCGGGGTCACCGTGCCCTCGGCGAGTCGCCGGGCGCTGACGAGGAAGGCTGTGTGCCCCTGCATCCGGTGTTCGGGGCGCACCGCGAGGCCGACGACGTGCCAGCCGCGCACGATCGACTCCCAGGACCGCGGCTCGGTCCAGCACTCCTGTTCCCGCATCGCCTCGACCACCTTCGACAGCTGCGTCGTGGTCGCGACGTAGACAATCAGGACCCCGCCGGGGACCAGCGCCTTCGACACCGCGGGCAGCACGTCCCATGGCGCGAGCATGTCCAGCACCACCCGGTCGACCTGCCCGTGCACGTCGGCGTCATAGTCGGCGAGATCGCCGATGGCCAGCTCCCAGTTGTCGGGGCGGCCACCGAAGAAGGTTTCGACGTTGCGGACCGCGTGTTCGGCATGATCCTCGCGGACCTCCCACGAGGTGACCTTGCCCTCGGGCCCGACGGCGCGGAGCAGCGAGCAGGTGAGCGCACCGGAACCCGCGCCCGCCTCGAGCACTCGGGCACCGGGGAACACGTCCCCCTCGTGCACGATCTGCGCGGCATCCTTCGGGTAGATGACCTGGGCTCCTCGCGGCATCGACAGCACATAGTCGACGAGCAGCGGGCGCAACGCCAGGTACGGGGTGCCGTTGGTGGAGGTGACGACGCTGCCCTCGGGCGTGCCGATCAGGTCGTCGTGCAGGATGCCGCCGCGATGTGTGTGGAACTCCTTGCCCGCCTCGAGCACGACGGTGTACTTGCGCGCCTTCGCATCGGTGAGTTGGACCCGGTCCCCGACCCGGAACGGTCCGGTCGGTCGACCCTGCAACGCTGACATCTCGCTTGCTCCTCTGCGGTTGTTCCCGGCGACCCGTGCACCGGCCCCGACGGCGTGTCGGACCCCGCGCATACCCTGCCAGGTGTGAGCAGCCCCCCGATGACGCACCCCACCGAACCAGCGCCCGCGCCCGCACGCTCACGGCCCGCGCTGTCCCCGTCACGCGCAGGCGACTTCAAGCAGTGCCCCCTGCTGTACCGCTTCCGGGCCATCGATCGGCTTCCCGAGAAGCTGACGACCGCGCAGGTCAGGGGCACGCTCGTGCACGCGGCCCTGGAGTCGCTCTACGGATTGCCTGCTGCCGGGCGCGGTCGGGAGACGGCGGTGACGCTCGTCGAGCCTGCCTGGGACCGGATGCTCGAGCAGTCCCCGGAACTCGCCGAGGTGGTCCCTGCCGACGACCGCGACCGGTTCCTTGGTGACGCCCGGCGCATCGTCGAGGACTACTACCGACTCGAGGATCCGACGGCGTTCGACCCCGAGGCCTGTGAGCTGCGGATCGAGACCGCTCTCGCGGACGGGGTCCCGCTCCGCGGCTTCGTCGATCGGGTCGATGTCGCACCAACCGGCGAGGTCCGGGTGGTGGACTACAAGACCGGTCGGGCCCCGCGGGAGGGGTTCGAGCGGACCGCCCTGTTCCAGATGAAGTTCTACGCGCTGATGCTGCTGCAGACCCGCGGCGTCGTCCCGACCCAGTTGCGCCTGCTGTACCTCACGGAGGGCGAGGTCCTCACCTACACACCGGATCACGACGAGCTGCGTCGGTTCGAGCGCACGTTGAGCGCGATCTGGCGGGCCATCCTCGACGCCGGGCGCACCGGCGATTTCGAGCCGAGTCCCGGACGCATGTGCGGGTTCTGCGACCATAGGGACCGCTGCCCCGCGTTCGGTGGTTCACCGCCGCCCTATCCGGGTTGGCCCGATCCGGGCGACGGCGGGGTGGTCGACACGGCAGAGTGAGGAGTCCCCCTGTGAATGACACCGCCCCCGGTGCCTATTTCGTTCCGCTGGAACCGCTTCCGGACGGCACGGCGCGGTTCCGGCCGACCGGGCACACGCTGAGCACCTGGTCCGGCGACATGCAGCACGGCTCGCCGCCGTCGGCCCTGCTCGTGCACGCGCTGCGCCGCCACCAGGCGCGACCGGACACGCGGCTGACCCGCGTGGTCGTGGAGATCCTCGGGCCGGTGCCGTTGACCGAAATCCGGGTGCGGGCGTGGACCGAACGCCCCGGACGCCGAATCGAACTCGTGGTCGCCGAGCTGTCCGCGGAGGGGCCGGACGGCAGCTGGCGCGCCGTTGCCCGCGGCACCGGGTGGCGGCTGCAGACGGCCGACACCGCGGCGATCGCGCATGCCGCCGACCCGGCGATCCCGCCGCGGACGGCGGACCCGTCACCGCTGCCCGACAACAGCTTCTGGCACACCGGGTTCATCGACTCGGTCGACTGGAACTGGCTGACCCCGCTCGGTGCGTCGGGCCTCTCCCACGCCTGGGGCAGGCCGACCCCCGTCCTGGTGGAGGGACTCCCGCTCGACCCGATCGAGCGGCTGTTCCTGATCGCCGACACCGCGAACGGCGTCGGCAGCAAGCTGGACCCGGCAGCGTGGACGTTCCTCAACACCGATGTGACGGTGCACCTGTTCCGGATCCCGGACGGGGACTGGATCGGGGTGTCCGCCGAAACCTCCTACGGCCCGGACGGGGTCGCGATGTCCTCGGGTGTCCTGCACGACGATGCGGGTCCGGTGGCCCGGGTGACGCAGACGGTGCAGGTACGCGCCCGCTGAACCCGCCGACGGCCCGCACCGGTAGCGGTGCGGGTCGTCGAGGGCGCCGTCAGAATCCGCGGCAGGTGCGGATGTCGGTGGCGAGGATCGCCTTGGCTCCGATGTCGGCGAGCCGGTCCATCATGTCGTTGCTGCCCTTGCGCGGCACCATCGACCGGATTGCCACCCACTGCTCGTCGGCGAGCGGGGCGACGGTCGGCGATTCCAGGCCGGGGGTGATGGCGACGGCCTCGGCGAGCCGGTCCCGCGGGCAGTCGTAGTCGAGCATCACGTACTGCTGGGCGCGGACCACACCCTTGACGCGGGCGATCAGCTGGTTGCGAGCCTTGTGGTCCTGGTCGGAGCCCGCCCGCTCGATCAGCACCCCCTCGGAGTCGCACAGCGATTCGCCGAACGCCGCCAGGTTGTGCTGACGCAGGGTGCGGCCGGAGCCGACGACGTCGGCGATCGCGTCGGCGACACCGAGCTGGATGGAGATCTCGACGGCACCGTCGAGCCGGATCACGGTGGCCTCGATGCCGCGGCGGGCCAGGTCGGCGCGCACCAGGTTCGGGTAGGAGGTGGCGATGCGCAGGCCCGCCAGATCCTGCGGCGTCCAGTCCTTCCCAGCAGGGGCGGCGTATCGGAAGCTGGAGCGGCCGAATCCGAGCGACAGCCGCTCGGCGACCGGCGCACCCGAGTCGAGCGCGAGGTCGCGGCCGGTGATACCGAGGTCCAGTTCACCGGATCCGACGTAGATCGCGATGTCCTTCGGGCGGAGGAAGAAGAACTCCACCTGGTTGGACGGGTCGAGCACGGTCAGGTCGCGGGAGTCGGTGCGCCGCCGGTAGCCGGCCTCGCTGAGGATCTCGGCGGCCGATTCGGACAGGGAGCCCTTGTTGGGCACTGCAACGCGCAGCATGATGGTCCTTCCTTCGAAGGCGAGAGGTGTGATGCGGGGAGTCGCGGCGGTGCCGCGCACGAACAACAGCGGCGGTGCCGCTCACAGATGTCGGTAGACGTCCTCGAGCTTCAGTCCGCGGCCGACCATCAGGACCTGCACCCAGTACAGCAGCTGCGAGATCTCCTCCGAGAGTTCCTCGTCGCTCTGGTACTCGGCGGCGATCCACACCTCGCCGGCCTCCTCGATCACCTTCTTGCCCTGGGCATGGACGCCGGCGTCCAGTGCGGCCACGGTGCCGGAACCCTCGGGGCGAGTGGCGGCACGGTCGGACAGCTCGGCGAACAGCGAATCGAAGGTCTTCACGGGTCGCCATTGTTTCACAGCGTCACCGGGTCGCCGCTGCCGCACTCAGCGTTCGGGACGGGTCAGCGTCGGTGCGCTGTCGATCAGCGTCCGCGTGTACGGCTCGAGTGGTCGCTCGTAGACGTCGGAGGTGGGCCCGCACTCGACGATCCGGCCGCGGTGCATCACCGCGACGACGTCGCAGACGTGCCGGATCACCGCGAGATCGTGGGAGACGAGCAGCAGGGTCAGGTCGTGCTCGGTGACCAGCCTCGCCAGCAGGTCGAGGACCTGCGCGCGCACCGACACGTCGAGGGCGCTGACCGGCTCGTCGGCGATCAGGAGCCGGGGCCGGGTGATCAGGGCCCGGGCGATGGAGATCCGCTGGCGCTGACCGCCGGAGAACTGGTGCGGGTAGCGCTGCGCGGCGTCGGGGTCGAGTCCGACGTCCGCGAGCATCGTCGCGACCAGTGCGGCGACGTCCGCGGCGGGCCTGCCGCGTCCGCTCATCGGCTCCGCGACGATGTCGCCGACCCGCATCCGGGGGTCCAGGGAACCCATCGGGTCCTGGAACACGATGGACACGTCGCGGCGCAGGCCGCTCAGGTCGCGTTCGGCCGCGCCGACGAGTTCGGTGCCTGCCACCCGGATCGACCCCGATGTCGCGGTATCCAGCGCGCACAACAACCGAACCAGCGTCGACTTGCCGCTGCCGGACTCGCCGACGATGCCGAACCGTTGACCGGCGGCGACGTCGAACGAGACGTCGACGAGGGCGGGCACCGGCGCGGGCCGACGCACCAGCGACGCCCGGGTGCCGCGGTAGGTGCGGCTCACCGCGCGGGCCGCGATCAACGGGACGGCCTGCTCGTTGAACACCGGCGCCGACGACGCGTGGACGGTTGCCGCGGACTCACCGTGCTGCAGCGTCGACGCGTCGAGCAGGGACCGCGTGTACGGGTGGGCCGGGTCCGCGAACACCCCGGCAACCGGACCCGACTCGACGACGACGCCGTCCCGCATCACCAGCACCCGCTCGCACAGGTGCGCGACGACCGCCAGGTCGTGGGTGATCATCAGCAACGCGGTGCGGTGCTCGCGGACCGTGCTGTCGATCAGGTCAAGGATCTGCGCCGCCGTGGTCACGTCGAGTGCGGTGGACGGTTCGTCGCAGATCAGCAGCCGCGGCGTGTTCGCCATCGCGATCGCGATCAGCACCCGCTGCCGCTGCCCGCCGGACAGCTCGTGCGGGTACGACCGCGCGATCCGTTCCGGATCCGGCAGGTTCACCGACACGAGCAGGTCGTGGACCGCGACGCGGCGGTCCACCCGACGCAGACCGTCCCGGTGCAGCGCCAACACCTCGCCGACCTGGTTGCCGATCCGCATCAGGGGATTAAGCGCACTCATCGGTTCCTGGAACACCATCGCCACGTCGTCGCCGCGCAGTCGCGTCCACCCGCGTTCGGGCCGGTCGAGGAGATTGCCATCCACCCCACCCAGGCGCACCGACCCCGTCGCGGTCAGCTGGTCCGGCAGCAGACCCATCAGGCTCAGCGCGGTCAGCGACTTGCCCGACCCCGACTCCCCGATCAGCCCGACCCGCTCCCCCGCGTCGAGCCGGAACCCCACCCCGGACAGCAGGTCCCGATCGTCGATGCGGACCCCCAGCCCGGACACCTCCAGCAGCGGTGCACCGGCTCCGCTGGCCCCGTTCATCGCGCCACCTTCGGATCGAACCGGTCCCGCAGACCGTCACCGAGCAGATTGAACCCGAGCACGGTCAGCGCGATCGCCAGTCCCGGCCACAGCATCACCATCGGCTGTTGGTACAGGTACGGCTGCGTCTCCTGCAGCATCCGCCCCCACGACGGGGTCGGCGGCGGGGTGCCGAAACCGAGATACGACAGTGCCGCCTCGGCGAGCACCGCCAGCGCGAACGTCACCGACGCCTGCACGATCAGGTCACTGGAGATGTTCGGCAGCACGTGCCGCCGCGCGATCGCGCCGCGGCCGAGACCGCTCGCGCGGGCCGCGAGAACGTAGTCCTGCGCCATCACCTGCCTGGTCCCGGCGCGGGTGATCCGCGCGAACGCCGGCGCCGACCCGATGCCAAGGGCCACCATCGCCGTCACCGTCGACCCGCCCGCGATTGCCGCGAACACGATCGCGAGCAGCAGCGCGGGAAACGCGAGCAGGACGTCGACCCCGCGCATCAGCACCTCGTCCGCCGCACCGGGACGCATCCCCGCCGCAACCCCGATCGGGATGCCGATCACCGCGGCCACCGCCACCGCGACACGCCGACGAGCAACGTCGTGCGGGCACCGACCAGCAGGATGCTGGCGATGTCGCGGCCGAAATCGTCGGTGCCCAGCCAGTGCGCCGCGCTCGGCGCCGCCAGGCGCGCGGACGGATCCACCACGGTCGGGTCGAACGGCGTCCACACCATCGACACCAGCGCGGCGAGCAGCACCACGCCGACGAGTAGGCCGCCGACGACGAGCGTTCCGGGCGGCCGTCTCATGCATTGCTCCGCAATCGCCTCATGCATTGCTCCGCAATCCGTCTCATGCATTGCTCCGCAATCGTGGATCCACCAGGGTGTGGACGACGTCGACGACCAGGTTCACCACGAGCACCAACAGCACCAATACCAGCACGATCGACTGCACCGCGCCCATGTCCCGCTGCCCCACCTTGTCCAGCAGCAGGCTGCCGAGCCCCGGCACCACGAACACCCGCTCGATCACCACCGCCCCGATCAGCAGCGTGCTCAACTGCACACCCGCGACGGTGATCACCGGGACCGCCGCGTTCCGCACCCCGTGCCGGAGCAGCGCCCGGGTGCGGGTCAGGCCCTTCGCCCGTGCCGTCCGGAGGTAGTCCTCCCCCAGTTCGTCGAGGACCGCGGACCGCACGTACCGCGTCAACACCGACCCCTGCACCAGCCCCAACGCCAGCGCGGGCAGCGCCAGGTACGACAGGAATCCGCCGACCCCCTCGATCGGGGCCTGCCAGCCGCTGGACGGCAGCCAGCCGAGCTCGACCGCGAACACCGTCGACAGCAGCACCCCGGCGAGGAAGGCGGGAATCGCGATGCCCACCTGGCTGATGCCGCCGATCGCGACCCCGTCCGGCTTCCCGGCCCGCACCGCCGACACGACCCCGAGGGGCAGCGCGATCGCCAACGCGACCACCATGCCCGCGCCGACCAGCCACAGCGTGACCTGCAGGCGGTCCAGGACCTCGGGCCCGACCGGCTGCCTGGTCAGATAGGAGTCGCCCATGTCGCCGCGCAGCATCGCCCACATCCACATCGCATACCGCTGCGGGAGGGACACATCCAGACCCATCGCCGCCCGCTCCCTGGCGACCGCCTCCTCGGATGCCTGCACCCCCAACGCGATCCGCGCGGGATCGCCGGGGAGGACGGCGAGCAACGCGAAGACGAGTACCGATGCTGCGGCGGCGGTCACCGCGAAGATGCCCAGCCTGCGGGCGATCGTCACCAGCATGCGCTACCCCCGCCGCACCCGGGTCAGGTCCATCGCGAGACCCGTCGCGTTCCGCGGCAGACCGGTCAGGTCCGAATCCGCCACCACCAGCAGCGGAAACAGGAACAGCCAGTCCGCGGCCGCGTCGTCGGTGATCGTCCGGGCCACCTCCCGCATCCGGGTGAGGTACCCCGCGTTGTCGGCGGCGTCCGCCTCCGCGAGCAGCGTGGTCACCGCGGGGTTGTCGTAACCCCAGTAGTACTTCGGGTTCCCGAACGTGGCGATGTCGTGCGGTTCGACGTGCTGCATCACCGACATCTGGTAGTCGTGCCGGGTAAACACCCGATCCAGCCACACCGCGGGAAACTCGACCGGATCGATCCGGACCCGGAATCCGACCTGCTGCAGTTGCGACGCGACGACCTGGGCGGCGGCGCTCGCGTACGGCAGATTCGGAACGTCGAAGCGCACCACCGGGTTCGGGGTTCCCGCCTCGGCGAGCAGGGCCCGAGCCCGGTCCGGGTCGAACGGGTACGCCCCGGTCAGGTCCTCGAACCACGGATCGGTCGGCGGCACCATCGACCCGATCAGCTCCCCGTAGCCGGCGTACGCGGTGGCGCGTACCGCGTTCCGGTCAACGGCGTGCAGGACGGCGCGGCGGACCCGGATGTCGTCGAACGGGGCGACGGCACCGTTCATCGACAGCACCACCTCCCCGTTGGTGGTTCCCTCGGTGACGGTGAACCGGGGATCGCCGGTGAACTGGCCGAGCAGTTGCGGCGCCCCGAGGCTGAAGATGGCGTCGACGCCGCCGCTGCGCAGCGCGTTCGCCTGCGCGGTCGCATCCGCGAAGTAGCGCAGTCGGACCGTCGTCATCGCAGGCGGTCTGCCCCAGTAGCGGGGATTGGCCCGCAACTGCAGCTCGGACCCCGGGTTCCAGCGGGCCACCGTGTACGGGCCGGTGCCGATCGCGGTGGATGCCAACTGGGTGACGCCGGTCGGGCTGAACATCGCCCCGATCGGTCCGGTCATCGCGAACAGCCACTCGTTGCTCGGCCTGGTCAGCACCACCCGGGCAAGATCCGGGCGCGGCGTCTCGACCCGATCCACCACGGCCATCGCGGCCGGCGAGTTCGCGGTCCAGTCCGTCTGCACCCGCTCGATGCTGAACTTCACGTCGTCGGAGGTGAACGAGGCGCCGTTGCTGAACGTGACGTCGCGGTGCAGCGTGAACTCGTAGACGGTCCGGTCCGGGCTCACCGTCCACGATGACGCGAGCAGCGGAACGATCGCGCCTGCATCGTCGACCCGGACGAGACCCTCGTACACGTTGCCCAGCAATGCCTGTGGGATCGCGGCGCCCGCGGTGCGGGTGAAGTCGAGGTTGTCGGGCTTGGCGGTCAACGCCACCGTCAACGTGTCCGGACCGCCGCTGCCCGACAGCCCGGCCCCCGCCGCGCACCCGGCGACCACCAGCACGGTGACCGCGCCGAGCGCGGCGGCCCTGCCGAGGCGGGAGATCATGACCGCGATCCTGCCACGGCCGGGCCGTCGGTCAGGGTTCTGCGGCTGGTGAACACGCGGGGCGCGCCGGTGACCGGGTCGGTGAACCGGATGCTGCGGGCGAGCAGCCGCAACGGGTCGGTGAAGTCGTCGGGCGCACGGTCCCGCAGCGTCGGGTAAAAGTCGTCGCCGACGATCGGTGCCCCCAACGAGGACAGGTGCAGGCGCAGTTGGTGGGTGCGCCCGGTCGTCGGCACCAGCCGATACCTGGCGTGGTCGCCGACCCGCTCGATCACCTCGATGTCGGTGTGCGCGTTGGGATCTCCGGCGACCTCCCGCGCCGTCGGCTCGCCGTGCCGCTTGTCGATGCGGCTGCGGACCGTCATCGGGAAGTCGTGTCCCGGCAGGAACGGGGCGAGCGCCTCGTACTCCTTGACCACCCGGCGCTGCTCGAACAGCTGCTGGTACGGCCCGCGCAGTCGAGGGTCGTAGGTGCAGACCAGGACCCCCGCCGTCATCCGGTCCAGTCGATGGACCGGCACCACGTCGGGCAGGTCCAGTGCACGACGCAGCCGCACCACCACCGATTCCCGGATGTGCCGCCCCCGCGGGATGGTGGCGAGAAAATGCGGCTTGTCCACGACGAGCAGCCCGTCGCCGTGATGCAGGATGTCCACCGCGAACGGCACCGGCACCTCGGCGGGCGGCTCCCGATAGAAGTACGCCAGCAGTCCGGGCCGAGCCGGGGCCGAGGGCGGTAGCGGCCTGCCGGTCCGGTCAACGACCTCCCCTGCGACGAACCGGGCGTCCCAGTCGTCGTCGGGGGCGAGCGCACGCAGGTGGTCACCGACCGTCGGGTACGCACCGGTCAGCCGAATCCGGTCGGGGCCGAGGCCGTCCCGCAGCGGCAGGGGTGGCGGTGCCGCCGTCCGCCGACGTCCCATCGTCAGGCGTCCGGGGCGCAGACCGCGCAGAGCAGCGTCTGCGCGCGGCCCTCGGCGGTGGCATGGTCGACGTGCCGTGCGGTGGGTGCGCCGCACCCCGTGCACCGGCCGAGAACCGCGGCATGGTCGGAGAAGTCGACCGTCTTGCGGCCGTCGAACACGTACAGGGAGCCGTCCCACAGCCCGTCGTCGCCGAAGGCCTCGCCGTACCGCACGATGCCGCCATCGAGTTGGTACACCTCCTCGAATCCGCGCCTGCGCATCAGCGCGGACAGCACCTCGCAGCGGACCCCGCCGGTGCAGTAGGTGACGACCGGGCTGGACTTGAGATGGTCGTAGCGTCCGCTGTCGAGTTCCGACACGAAGTCGCGGGTGGTGGCGACGTCCGGAACGACGGCGCCGCGGAACCTGCCGATCTCGGCCTCGAACGCGTTGCGACCATCGAAGAACACCACCTCGTCGCCGCGGCGCTCCACCAGGTCGTGCACCTGCTGCGGCGACAGGTGAGTGCCGCCGCCGACAACACCGTTCTCGTCGACGGTCAGCTCATCCGGGGCACCGAACGTGACGATCTCCGGACGCACCCGCACCGACAGCCGCGGGAAGTCGTTGCCCTGCCCGTCCGACCACTTGACGTCGGTGTCGGCGAACGCCGCGTACTCGCGGGTGCCGCGGACGTACCGCTTGACCGCGGCAACGTCGCCCCCGACGACACCGTTGATGCCGTGCTCCGACACCAGGATTCGTCCGGTCAGCCCGTTGGCCGACGCCAGCGCGTGCTGCCACAACCGGATCGCGTCCGGGTCCGGCAGCGGCGTGAACCGGTAGAACAAAACAATCTTCGGGATCGCCACGTGCGCCCCTACACCGGGGCGAGGGCGTGCAGCGCGGTCAAGTCCGCGGCGGTGAGCCC
Source organism: Rhodococcus sp. NPDC058532 (assembly GCF_042719255.1). Classification (NCBI taxonomy): domain Bacteria; kingdom Bacillati; phylum Actinomycetota; class Actinomycetes; order Mycobacteriales; family Nocardiaceae; genus Rhodococcus; species Rhodococcus sp. NPDC058532. The sequence goes on along the minus strand of NZ_JBHXNU010000005.1, from coordinate 46,491 downwards.
GACCAGCGTCTCCCGGAAGACCCGCCGCGGACCGGCGGGCACCGCGACCAGCGACGGCACCACCAGCACGGCGCACCCCGCCGCCTCGGCGGCCGCCGCGCCGGTCGGCGAGTCCTCCACCGCAAGGCAGTCCCGGGGCCGGAGCCCGAGCAACTCCGCCGCCCGCAGGTACGGTGCCGGATCCGGCTTGCCCGCCGCGACCTCGTCGCCGCAGACGGAGTGGTCGAAATGCTCGCGTCCGAGGGTGTCGAGCGCGTACTCGCACAGCACCCGCTCGGTGTTGGTGACCAGCACCGAACCCAGCCCGCTCGCGCGGACCAGGCCGAGCGCTTCCCGCGCCCCGGGCCGCCACGGCAGCCCGTCCGCGAACATTCCCGCCATCCGGGCGTACAGCCAGGACTTGGCCTCCGCCAACGCTTCCGGACTCCGGTCGAGTCCGAGCGAGTCGAAGATCGTCGCCAGCGCGAACGGTGTCGACGAGCCGATCGTCGCGATCCGGGTCTCCTCCGACATCGGGCCACCGAGGTGCTCGGACAGTTCCCGGACCCCGATGTCCCAGAGGTTCTCCGACTCGAGCAGCGTGCCGTCCATGTCCCACAGGACGGCACGCAATGCCGATCCCGTCACCGTCTCAGTCACCATCGTTCGAACTTCACCTTCTGATGTTCCATCTCAGCCATACGCGCCCAGCTGTGTGTCCCGTGTCCAGATTCCGACGTCATCGACCTGCCAGTTCATCCGCCTGCAGTAGATGCGTCGTTCCGTGAGGATCAGGCTGTCACCGGTTCCCATTCCCCGCGACAGTCGGTCGAGCAAGGATTCGTCGGCACCACCGACCAGCTCGCTGATCAGGCGGGAATTCCAATCGATCTCATGTGGAATCCAGGGCGTCGCGCCGTCGGCGACCTTCCGAAGCGTGTCGACGAACCGTTCCGCCGTCGTGCGGCGGTCACCACCGCTCTGCGCAATGAAGTTTCCCGTCTCGACAACGGTGGTGACCGGGAGCAGCATCGGGACCTCTGCCTCGACCAACTCTCGAAACTCAGCCGTCACGACTGCTCGATCCTGATCCCGACCGGGCACCGCCAACAGGTTGCAGAACACCGACGTGTCCACGAACACCGCACGTGCAGAGGTACGCACCATCAGTTGAGTCCGAAGAGTTCGTCGAAGGCCGAGGCGTCGACCGCGTCACGCTCGGGCCGGGTCAGCCGCCCTTGCGTCACGTTGTCACCGATCGAACCGGTGGCCATCGCCCGCAGATAACCAGGCAGATCCGGTAACGCAGCGAGGCGACTGTTTCCCGAATCCCGGTCTCGGAAGCATACGACGATCGCGTCGTTGAGGTCACCTTCCGCGGCGTCGAGCAGCGCCGGACTGTGGGTCGTCACAAGCACCCGCTTACCGCGCTGCTCCCCCGCCGTTCGCAACAGATCGAGGACCCGACCGGCCTGTGACGGGTGGAGCCCATTCTCAACTTCCTCGACGATGAGCAGTGGTGTCCCGGCCGTTTCGTCAGGAGAGGGCGCACCGGCGATGTCCAGTCCACCCCGGTCCGACAGGAGCGCTGTTCCGACCGCCAGCACGCGCAGCAGGCCGTCACTCATTACGCGTGCCGGAGTCTTCTCGACGCGACCGCTGTCGGGATGACCCCGCCGTTCCACCAACGCGATCATGACGTCGTCGAGATCACTGCTCACCGAGTCGATGTCGAGGACCCACTCGTCCACGACCTTCTGCGCCAAGTCGACGAGCGCGGCGAAGTCGCCGGGCTGATCCGCCTGCAACTCGACGAGACTCGCCGACAGGTTCTCTGCATGTCTCCGCAGCTGAACATCCTTGCGGGGCACGAACTCCCGCATACGAGACGGCACCGGGTCGAGGTGGTAGACCCCGGCCAGAGCGGCACGCACCGCGTCGACGGCCGCACGAACACCCCGGTGGGTCTGGTTGTCCTTGAGCACGGATGGAACCTGGGTCAGCACCGCCCGGTCGCGCCACAGGACGGTCGGCGGATCGATGCCACGCTTGCCGCTCATGATGCGCGCGGTGATGCTCGGGCCGACACCGTCGTCGGTCACGAACAGCGTCTGCACCTTGCGGGCGGACCGCAGCACGAGGCTCTCACCGTGGATGTGGAGATGGTCGCCGGTCTGCACGTCGACGTCCCACCGGATTTCATCGCCGCCCACCGCCACCGTGCAGCCGAGCGCGAAGCGTTCGGCGCCGTGAGGCGGGCACCCGGCGGACCCGCCCCGCACCGGGCCCTCCGCCTGCCTCGTCGTGTCGAGGGCATTCGCGAGGTTGTCCCCCGTCGCGATGCGTGCCAGGACGCCGATCGCGTCAAGTGCGTTCGACTTGCCCGCACTGTTCAGCCCCGTCAGCAGAGTCACCGGCCGGATCGGCAACACCTCGCCCGCGAAGGACTTGAACGAGGTCAGCCGGATCTCGACCAGCGTGGGCACCCGATCCGTCATGGAGTGCACGCTACCAGCGCATACGACGGCATCCGCCGCACCGCATCAGACACAGCGGCGGTGCCGATCTCAGACACATCGGCGGTGCCGATCTCAGACATTGAAATACTTCGCCTCGGGGTGGGTGAGGACGAACGCGTCGGTGGACTGCTCCGGGTGCAGCTGCAGTTCCTCGGACAGCGTCACCCCGATCCGCTCCGGTTCGAGCAGCTCGACCATCTTGCGGCGGTCCTCGAGTTCCGGGCACGCGCCGTAGCCGAACGAGTAGCGGGCGCCTCGGTAGCCGAGCTTGAAGTACTCCTCCACATCGGTCGGGTCCTCGGTCGCGACCGCGGCACCGCCCGGCATCGTCAACTCCTCGCGGACCCGGCGGTGCCAGTACTCGGCGAGGGCCTCGGTCAGCTGCACGCCGATGCCGTGCACCTCAAGGTAGTCGCGATAGTTGTTGGCCGCGAACAGCTCGTTGGCGAAGTCGGCGATCGGCTGCCCCATCGTGACCAGCTGGAACGGCAGCACGTCCACCTGCCCGGACGCGCGGGCGTCCTCGCGGGAGCGGATGAAGTCGGCGATGCACAGGAAGCGGTCCCGCTGCTGGCGCGGGAACGTGAACCGGTAGCGCTCGTTCGCGTCGGCGTCCGGTGCGTCGAGGACGACGACGTCGTCGCCCTCGGAGACGGCAGGGAAGTACCCGTACACGACCGCCGAGTGCGCGAGGATCCCCTCGGCGGTGAGCCGATCCAGCCAGTGCCGCAGCCGCGGCTTGCCCTCGGCCTCGACCAGTTCTTCGTAGGTCGGCCCGTCGCCGGCCCGCTGCCCGCGCAGACCCCACTGCCCGAGGAAGAGTGCCCGCTCGTCGAGCAGGCCCGAGTACTCGGCCAAGGCGACGCCCTTGACGATCCGGGTGCCCCAGAACGGCGGCGTCGGCACCGGCAGATCGGCCGCCACATCGGAGCGCTCGGGCACCTCGATCGGCACCTCCGCGGCCTTGCGGGCCTCCGCGATCCGCTTGGACCGCTCGTGCCTGGCCTTGCGTTCGGCGGCCTTCTCCCTCGCCGCGATCGCTTCCGGGCTGTCCGGGTCGGGGCCCTCGCCGCGCTTGGTGGCCATGATGGTGTCCATCAGGTGCAAGCCCTCGAACGCATCGCGTGCGTAGCTGACCTCGCCCTGGTAGACGTCGGCGAGGTCGTTCTCCACGTATGCCCTGGTCAGGGCCGCGCCGCCGAGGAGCACCGGGAACTGGTCCGCGACTCCCTTCGCGTTGAGTTCCTCCAGGTTCTCCTTCATCACCACCGTCGACTTCACCAGCAGCCCGGACATGCCGATGACGTCGGCCTTCTTGTCGACGGCCGCGTCGAGGATCGTGGCGATCGGCTGCTTGATGCCGAGGTTGACGACCTCGTAGCCGTTGTTGGACAGGATGATGTCGACGAGGTTCTTGCCGATGTCGTGGACGTCGCCCTTGACGGTGGCGAGCACGATCCGGCCCTTACCGGCCTCGTCGGTGGCCTCCATGTGCGGTTCCAGGTGCGCGACCGCCGCCTTCATCACCTCGGCGGACTGCAGCACGAACGGCAGCTGCATCTGCCCCGACCCGAACAGCTCACCGACCGTCTTCATGCCGGACAGCAGGGTGTCGTTGATGATCTCCAGCGGCGGCCGGACCGTCATCGCCTCGTCCAGGTCGGCCTCGAGACCCGCCCGTTCCCCATCGACGATGCGCCGGGCGAGCCGCTCGAACAGCGGCAGCGCCGCCAGCTCCGCGGCCCGCGACTCGCGTGCGGACGCCGCCGAGACGCCCTCGAACAGTTCCATCAGCTTCTGCAGCGGGTCGTAGCCGTCATGGCGGCGGTCGTAGACCAGATCGAGGGCGGTCTCCCGCTGCTCGTCGGGGATCCGCGCCATCGGCAGGATCTTCGAGGCGTGCACGATCGCGGTGTCCAGGCCGGCCTGCACGCACTCGTGCAGGAACACCGAGTTCAGCACCTGCCGCGCGGCCGGGTTCAGGCCGAACGAGATGTTCGAGATGCCGAGGGTGAAGTGGATGTCGGGGTGCCCCGCCTTGAGCTGCCGGATCGCCTCGATCGTCTCGATGCCGTCGCGGCGCACCTCCTCCTGCCCGGTGGAGATCGGGAAGGTGAGCGCGTCGATGATGATGTCTTCCTCGCGCAGGCCCCAGTTGCCGGTGATGTCCGCGATCAGCCGCTCCGCGATCCGCACCTTGTGCTCGGCGGTGCGGGCCTGACCCTCCTCGTCGATGGTGAGCGCGACGACGGCCGCGCCGTGCTCCTTGACCAGCCGCATGATCCGCTGGAACCGGGAGTTCTCGCCGTCGCCGTCCTCGTAGTTCACCGAGTTGACGGCGCTGCGGCCGCCGAGGTGCTCGAGGCCCGCGCGGATGACCTCCGGTTCGGTGGAGTCGATCATGATCGGCAGCGTCGACGCCGTCGCGAAACGGCTTGCCAGCGCGGCCATGTCGAGCGCACCGTCGCGGCCGACGTAGTCGACGTTGAGGTCGAGCATGTGCGCACCGTCGCGGGTCTGGTCCTTCGCGGTGTCGATGCACTTCTGGTAGTCCTCGGCGATCATCGCCTCGCGGAACGCCTTGCTGCCGTTGGAGTTCGTGCGCTCGCCGATCACCAGGAAGCTCGCGTCCTGCTCGAACGGCACCGCCGCGTACAGCGACGACGTGCCCGGCTCCGGGGCCGGGGTGCGCGCACCGCGTTCGACGAGCCGCACGGCCTCCGCGACCGCCGAAATGTGTTCGGGCGTGGTGCCGCAGCAGCCGCCGACCATCGACAGGCCGAACTCGGCGACGAAGGTGCTCAGCGCCCGCGCCAACTCCTCGGCGGTGAGCGGGTATTCGGCGCCGTTCGCGCCGAGTACCGGCAGACCGGCGTTCGGCATGACCGACACCGGCAGCCGCGAATGCTTCGACAGGTGCCGGAGATGCTCGCTCATCTCGTCCGGACCGGTCGCACAGTTGAGGCCGATCATGTCGATGCCGAGCGGTTCCAGCGCGGTCAGCGCGGCGCCGATCTCGGAGCCGAGCAGCATGGTTCCTGTGGTTTCGACGGTGACGTGGGTGATGATCGGGATCCGGCGGCCCGCGCGGTCCATCGCGTGCTGGCTGCCGATGATCGCGGCCTTCACCTGCAGCAGGTCCTGACAGGTCTCGACGAGGATCGCGTCGGCACCGCCGTCGATCATGCCGAGAGCCGACTCGGTGTACGCATCGCGCAGCACCGCGAACGGCGCGTGCCCGAGGGTGGGCAACTTCGTTCCCGGACCCATCGACCCGAACACGAACCGGGCCATGCCGTCGCGGCCCGGCCCCATCTCGTCGGCGACGTCACGGGCGATGCGGGTGCCGCGCTCGGACAGGTCCCGGATCCGGTGCGCGATGTCGTAGTCGGCGAGGTTCGGCAGGTTACAGCCGAACGTGTTGGTCTCGACGGCGTCGGCACCGGCCTCGAAGTACGCGGCATGAATGTCGCGAAGCACGTCGGGACGGGTCTCGTTCAGGATCTCGTTGCAGCCCTCGAGGCCGAGAAAGTCGTCGAGGGTGAGGTTCGCGGCTTGCAGCATCGTCCCCATGGCACCGTCGCCGATGACAACGCGCTCGGTGAGCGCATCCAACAGGGCGGAATGGAATGGGGCAGACATGCCGTCCAGAGTAGTGGGCGCCCCGGACCGCCCTGGCCGTAGGCTGGGCAGGTGAGTCCAACCGAACGCTCCGGGGTTCCCGACGACATGCCGGACGACGACGTCCCCACCCTCCGCGACCCCATCCTGGTGGCCGCGTTCGAGGGCTGGAACGACGCGGGCGACGCCGCCAGCGGGGCGGTCGAACACCTCGAACTGATCTGGGACGCCCGACCTCTCGCGGAACTCGATTCCGAGGACTACTACGACTATCAGGTGAACCGGCCGCAGGTGCGGCAGGTGGACGGCGTCACCCGGGAGATCCAGTGGCCCGCGACCCGCATCTCGGTGTGCTCACCGCCCGGCAGCAAGCGTGACGTACTGCTGCTGCGCGGCATCGAACCGAACATGCGCTGGCGCAGCTTCTGCGACGACCTGCTTGAGATCATCGAGGACCTCGGCGTGACCACCGTGGTGATCCTCGGCGCCCTGCTCGCCGACACCCCGCACACCCGCCCGGTCCCGGTGACGGGCACCGCATACAGCACCGAGTCCGCGCAGGCATTCAACCTCGAGCAGACCCGCTACGAGGGCCCGACCGGGATCACCGGGGTCCTGCAGGACGAGTGCGTCAAGGCGGGTGTCCCCGCGATCTCGTTCTGGGCGGCCGTCCCGCACTACGTCTCGCAGCCTCCCAACCCGAAGGCGACGGTTGCGTTGCTCCGCCGCGTCGAGGACGTCCTCGACGTCGAGGTCCCGCTCGGGGAGCTGCCCGGGCAGGCCGAGGACTGGGAGGAATCCGTCACCGAGATGACCGAGGAGGACGAGGAGGTCGCCGAGTACGTCCGCTCCCTCGAGGAGCGCGGCGACGCGGAGGTCGACATCTCCGACGCCATCTCCAAGATCGACGGTGACGCGATCGCCGCCGAGTTCGAGCGGTACCTGCGCCGACGCGGCCCCGGCGGCTTCGGTGGCATCTGAGCGGCGGCGGTCGTCACGGCACGTCCTCACCCAACGCCGGGTCACCCCCACCGCGACCCCCGCTCTCGGTACGACGGTGCCGATACCCCTCGAAGGTCGGATCCCACTCCGCCCGCCACTCCTCCAGCTCCCGCACGTCCCTGGCCACGATCATCCCGTGCAGGATGCCGAACAGCTCGTGCAGGTGATGTCGATGGTTGACCCGCGGGGTGCGCGCCGGATCCACCTGCGCCGGTGGCGTCCACTCGGTGCGGCCAGGGTGATCCGATCCCTCCCGCGCGACATTGGTTCGCCAGCCGCCCGGCCCGTCATGGACCAGCGCATGACATGCATCGCAGACCAGGTCGAGGTTGTCTATGTCGGTGCGGCCGTTTTTGTCCCACTCCTGCAGGTGATGCACCACGGTCATCGATGCAGGCGCATCACAGCCCGGCCGAGTGCAGCCCCTCGATGATGCGATCAACGCCAGCCGCTGATCCGCCAAGGCGAGGCGTTTTCCTCGCCCGAGATGCAGCGGCCGACCGTTGCGGCCGAGAACCAGCAACACCGGATGGGCGCGTTCCGCCAACCTGAGGGCGTCGCGGATCGGGACGATCCCGCCCGACGCCGTCGTCACCACCCCCGACGCCTCCTCGACCTGCTGCAATGTCATGGTGATGATCGCGGTCACCGGCAACCCCCGATGACGACCAAGGGCGCCGGATCCGAGGAGCTGTCGCAGGCCGACCTTGAGTGCGTCGTGGTTGCGTTGGGCTGTCGTGCGAGTGTCCCGGGACGCCGCCTTCGCCAACGCCGTCTGGTCGAGCCCATCGGCGGTCACGTCCCCGGACGGGGAATCGGGATCGTCCGGATTGTTCATGCCCTTACGGGCCATCTTCGCCAACAGCGGTTCGAGCAACGCCCGGGCCTCCGGATCCAACAACCCCGAGATCGGCGTCATGAGGTCTGCCCGCTGCTTCCCGACCCGCACCCCACGCTGCCGCGCCCGATCCGCATCGGAGAAGTTGCCGTCCGGATTCGGGTACGCCAACAGTTCCATCCCGGCAGCGAGGACATACTTCGGGTCCGCTTCCCGCGCCACCATCGCCAGGGTCGCCTCCGCGGCCTCTCGTTTCGTGGTGTCGACGGCAGCGGGGACCTGTCGCATGATCTCCCGCACCGCCTCCACATGCGACAGCCCGACCGCTCCCTCACGCAACGCCCGCGCGGTGTGCGGCAGCGTCGGCCGCTGGACGTCACCGCGCATCCCGTGCCAGGTGCCGGTGCAGCGCGCCGACCGCAACCGTGCCTGCGCCTCACCCGCGGAGACCCGCAGCGTCTTCACCAGGAACTCGACCGGCTTCAGGTCGACGTCGCCGGGCAGCGCCCGCTCGACCGCCTCGACCAGCACCCGCTGCCCCACCGCCGTGAGCCCGCGTGCCGACCCCTCCACCCGCTGCAGCACCTCGACGACCTCGTCGTTCGACAGGCCCGCCAACCCCTCCCCGAACAGTGCTTCGACGGCAGCGTCGAGGGCCGACAGGTGCGCCCCGACCTGGTCCATCGCTGCCGTCGGACTCATCCCGTCACCCCCTGTCTCATCCTCGGCCACCGTCATCCTCAGCGACCGTCATCCTCAGCCACCCCTGCTTCGAATGTCTGTTCTACGTTACGCCGCCCCGCCGACACGTTTCCGCGACCAACCCCGAACCCTCAGGTCACCCCGGAACTGTGCGTGATGTTCACCCCTATCGGGGTGCACATCGCGCACCGGCGGCGAAGCCGCAGGTGACAGAACCCTGACAACACCGCATCCACGCGGGTGAGCACTTCCTGATTGCTGCGTAACGTCCCGGCAGCCACCTCGTCACCACCGCGCCGCACGCTCGTGTCATGGCGAGCACAGGTGAGGTGAAGCGGCGACTGCTGGTGGTCGGCAACGGCATGGCCGGCGCCCGCACGGTCGAGGAGATCCTCGCCCGCGGCGGCCGGGACATGTTCGACATCACGATGATCGGCGACGAGCCCTACGGCAACTACAACCGCATCATGCTCTCCCACGTGCTGGCAGGCGAGACCGCCGCGGACGGCGAGGAGATCGTCCTCAACTCGATGAGCTGGTACCGCGACAATGGGGTCGCGCTGTACGCCGGGGACCGCGCGGTCCGGCTGGACCGGTTCGCCAAGACCGTCACCTGCGAGTCCGAGCGGGTCGTCGACTACGACGTGCTGATCGTCGCGACCGGCTCGAACACCTTCTTCCCGAACATGGACGGCCTGCGCGAGGCGGACGGCAGGCTCGGCCGCGGCGTGTTCGGCTTCCGCACCATCGCCGACACCAACGGGATGCTGCAGCTCGCCCAGTCCAGGGACGGGGTGGCCGCGGTCGTGATCGGCGGCGGACTGCTCGGCCTCGAGGCCGCGTACGGCCTGCGCACCCAGGGATTGAGCGTCGACGTGGTGCACTCCCCCGGCCACCTGATGAACCAGCAGCTCGACGAGCGCGGCGGTCAGATGCTGCGCGCGAAGATCGAGGACCTCGGCGTCGGCGTGCACACCGCGACGCGCACCACCGCGGTGCTGCGGGACGACGCCGGGAACGTGACCGGGGTCGGGTTCACCGACGGCAGCACCCTGCCCGCCGACATGGTCGTCGTCACCGCCGGGATCCGCCCCAACACCGAATTGGCCCGCGCGGGCGGACTCGTCGTCGAACGCGGCATCGTCGTCGACGACCAGATGCGCTGCGAGGACGAGGGTTCGGTGTACGCGGTCGGCGAGTGCGCCCAGCACCGCGGCGAGCTGTACGGCCTCGTCGCCCCCGTGTGGGAGCAGGCCGTCGTGCTCGCCGAACACCTGACCGGATCGAATCCGGCGGCCGCGTACCAGGGTTCGACGTCGACGACGAAGCTGAAGGTCGCCGGGCTGGACGTCGCGGCAATGGGCGCAAAGGGTCCCGAGCAGGGCGGCGACGAGTTCGTCGAGTTCTACGATTCGCGCACCGGCGTCTACAAGAACGTCGTCGTCCGGGACGGCAGGCTGGTCGGCGCGACGCTGATGGGCGAGACCGGCAAGGCCGCGCTGCTCACCCAGGTGTTCGACGGCAAGGTGGACCTGCCCGAGGACCGGCTGTCGCTGCTGTTCGACCTTGCGGGCGAGGCCGCCGCCGCCTCGGCCGCGGACCTGCCGGACGACACCCAGGTGTGCAACTGCAACGGCGTCACCAAGGGCGACCTCGTCGCCTGCGTGCACGGCGGCGCGCAGACGCTGGCCGAGGTGTGCGCGAAGACCCGAGCGGGCAAGGGCTGCGGCTCCTGCAAGTCCCTCGTCGCGGACATCGTCACCTGCGCCGCAGGCGGTGCGCTGGCCGCCGATCCGGCCGCCGACTGGTACGTGCCGTGCATCCCGATGACCAAGGCGGAGCTGATCGCCGCGATCCGCGAGCGCGACCTGCGCGCCGTCTCGCAGGTGTTCGCCGCGCTCGCCGAGGGCGGCACCGAGGTGGCGGCGGCGAAGATGCCGCTCGCGTCGCTGCTCCGCACGATCTGGGGTCCGGACTGGGTGGACGAGCGCGGCGCCCTGTTCATCAACGACCGCGTGCACGCGAACATCCAGCGGGACGGCACCTTCTCGGTGGTCCCGCAGATGAAGGGCGGCGTTACCACCCCGGATCAGCTGCGCCGCATCGCGGACGTCGCCGACAGGTACCACGTGCCGCTGGTGAAGGTGACCGGCGGCCAGCGCATCGACCTGCTCGGCATCAAGAAGGAAGACCTGCCGAAGGTGTGGGGCGAGCTGGACATGCCGTCCGGCTACGCATACGGCAAGAGCATGCGGACCGTGAAAACGTGTGTCGGCAGCGACTTCTGCCGCTACGGACTCGGCGACTCGACGAACCTCGGCATCGCGCTCGAGGAACGACTCCAGGGGCTGGAGACCCCCGCCAAGCTCAAGCTCGCCGTCGCCGGCTGTCCCCGGAACTGCTCGGAGGCGCTGTGCAAGGACTTCGGCGTCGTTGCCGTCGGGGACGGCCGCTGGGAGATCTACGTCGGCGGCGCCGCGGGTGCACACATCCGCAAGGGCGACCTGCTGGCCACCGTCGACTCCGGGCAGGCGGTGATCGACCTGGCGGGCCGGTTCGTCCAGCACTACCGCGAGGACGCGAAGTGGCTCGAACGCACCTACGACTGGGTGCCGCGGGTCGGCCTGGAGCGGTTGCAGGCGTTGCTGGTTCGAGACGAGGAGGGCATCGTGGCCGGACTGGACGAGAGGCTGGCGACCGCGGTCGCCGGGTACCGCGACCCGTGGCGCGAGCGCAGCGCACCGAAGTCGCCCGCGCAGTTCACGCCGGCGCTGCCGCTGCTGCCGCTGCCGCAGGTGCCGGTCCGATGACCGCGCTCACCAGCGGCATCGCGGTCGGGCAGGTGTCGGACCTGACGCCCGGCGAGGGCCGCACCTACGTCGTCGACGGGCGTCAGGTCGCGGTGTTCCGCCTAGCGGACGGCACCGTGCGCGCAACGGACGCGGTGTGCCCGCACCGGGCGGGCCCCCTCGCCGACGGGCAGATCGACGGCGAGCAGGTGGTGTGCCCGCTGCACCAGTACGGCTTCCGATTCGACACCGGCGCCTGCAGCAGCGATGACGTCCCCGCCGTCCGGGTGTACCCCGCGGAAATCCGAGACGGCGTCGTGGTCGTCGAACTCTGACCCGCCCGGTCCCCCACCCCTTCTCCGGGAGTTCCCTAATGTCACATCGGGTCACGTGACGACACCCAATGTGACATTAGGGAACCCGCTCGGCAGCTACTCGAGAGGTTTCCATGTCCCAGAACACCGGCAAGCTGGACGCAGACGCGCTGCTCCGGTTCGGTAGGCACTTCCAGCGCGGGGAGGCCTCCTCCGACCTGCGCACCCTGCACCAGGTCGGCGGCCGCACCTCCGACGACTTCTACCGCGACCGCATGTCCTACGACAAGGTGGTCCGCTCGACGCACGGCGTGAACTGCACCGGGTCCTGCTCGTGGAAGATCTACGTCAAGGACGGCGTCATTACCTGGGAGGCGCAGCAGACCGACTACCCGTCGATCGGCCCCGACAAGCCCGAGTACGAGCCGCGGGGCTGCCCGCGCGGGGCGTCGTTCTCCTGGTACACGTACTCGCCGTCGCGGGTCCGCTACCCGTACGTGCGTGGGGTGCTGCTGGAGATGTACCGCGAGGCGAAGGCCCGGCTGAAGGATCCGGTATTGGCCTGGGCGGACATCGCCGACGATCCGGAGAAGTCGACGACGTACAAGGCGGCCCGCGGGAAGGGCGGGCTGGTGCGCGCCGAGTGGTGGGAGGCCGCGGAGATCGTCGCCGCCGCGCACGTGCACACCATCAAGCGGTACGGGCCGGACCGGGTAGCGGGGTTCTCGCCGATCCCGGCGATGTCGATGGTCAGCCACGCGATCGGCGCCCGGTTCATCTCGCTGCTCGGCGGGGCGATGCTCTCCTTCTACGACTGGTACGCCGACCTGCCGGAGGCCTCCCCGCAGGTGTTCGGCGACCAGACCGACGTCCCCGAATCGGCGGACTGGTTCGACGCCGGCTACCTGATCATGTGGGGCTCGAACGTCCCCGTCACCCGAACCCCGGACGCGCACTACATGACCGAGGCCCGGTACCGCGGGCAGAAGGTCGTCGTGGTCTCCCCCGACTACGCCGACAACACCAAGTTCGCCGACCAGTGGCTGCCCGCGCGACCGGGCACCGACGGGGCGCTGGCAATGGCGATGGGGCACGTCATCCTGCGGGAGTTCTTCGTCGACAAGCAGGTTCCCCGGTTCGTCGAGTATGTCAAGCAGTACACCGACCTGCCGTACCTGATCGCCCTCGACCCCCGCGGCGACGGCTACGTGCCCGGAAAGTTCCTCACCGCAGCCGATCTCGGCGACACCGGAGAGGGTGCGCTGCACCAGACGGTGCTGCTCGACTCGGCGACCGGGCGGCCGGTCGTGCCGAACGGGTCACTCGGCGACCGGTTCACCGAGTCCGGGAAGGGCAGGTGGAATCTCGACCTCCAGGGCGTGGACCCGCAGCTCAGCCTGTACGGGTCCCCGGACACCGTGGCGGTCGACCTACCCCGCTACGACACCGCGAGCCCCGGCGTGCTGCGGCGCGGTGTCCCGGTGTGCACGGTCGCCGGACGCCTCGTGACGACCGTGTTCGACCTGATGCTCGCCCAGTACGGCGTGCACCGGGACGACCTGCCCGGCACCTGGCCGACCGGCTACGACGACGCCGACGAGCCGTACACCCCGGCCTGGCAGGAGGGCATCACCGGCGTCCCCGCGGCCTCGGCGGCGCGGGTGGCCCGCGAGTTCGCCGACAACGCCGACCGCTCCGGCGGCCGGTCGATGATCCTGATGGGCGCGGGCACCAACCACTGGTTCCACTCCGACCAGATCTACCGATCCTTCCTGACGTTGACGCTGCTCACCGGCTGCCAGGGCGTCAACGGCGGCGGCTGGGCGCACTACGTCGGGCAGGAGAAGTGCCGCCCGGTGACCGGCTGGGCGACACTGGCATTCGGTTCCGACTGGGTGCGGCCCGCGCGGCAGATGCAGGGCACCATCTTCTGGTACCTGGCCACCGACCAGTGGCGGTACGACCCGTTCACCTCCGAGGCGATGGCGTCGCCGCTCGCCGACGGCGCGTTCGCGGGCCGCACCGCCGCCGACAACATCGCGCTCGCGTCGCGGCTCGGCTGGATGCCGACCTACCCCACCTTCAACCGGAACCCCCTCGACCTCGCGGACGAGGCGGAGCGGCTCGGCAAGGACGCCGCCGAGCACGTCGTCGACGGATTGAAGACGGGGCACCTGCAGTTCGCGGTCGAGGATCCGGATGCGCCGGAGAACTTCCCCCGCACCCTGATCGTGTGGCGCTCGAACCTGCTCGGCTCGTCCGCGAAGGGCAACGAGTACTTCCTGCAGCACCTGCTCGGCGCCGGCTCCAACCTGCGCGCCTCGGACTCGACCGGCGTGCACCCGGAGGAGCTGGTGTGGCGGGACGAGGCCCCGAACGGGAAGCTGGACCTGCTCACCACCCTCGACTTCCGGATGACCAGCACCACGCTGTTCTCGGACGTGGTGCTGCCCGCGGCAACCTGGTACGAGAAGCACGACCTGTCCTCGACCGACATGCACCCGTTCGTCCACGCCTTCTCGCCGGCCATCTCGCCGCCGTGGGAGACGAAAACGGACTTCGAGGCGTTCCACCGGATTGCCCGCGGCTTCAGCTGGCTCGCCGAGAAGCACCTGGGCACCCGCCGCGACATTGTCGCGATGCCGCTGCTGCACGACACCGCCGATGCGACCGCCCAGCCCGGCGGCACGGTCCTGGACTGGAAACGCGGTGAATGCGAACCGATCCCGGGCAAGACGATGCCGAAGCTGGTGGTGGTCGAACGCGACTACACCACGATCGCGGAGAAGATGGCCGCGCTCGGCCCGCTGGTGGAGGAACTCGGCCTGACCACCAAGGGCGTCACCACCTTCCCCACCGAGGAGGTCGAGTACCTGCGCGCCGTCAACGGGACCGCGGTGTCCGGGGTCGCTGCCGGGCGACCGTCACTGGCCAAGGACCGGCACGCCGCCGAGGCCATCCTGTCGCTGTCCGGCACCACCAACGGCAGGCTCGCCACCCAGGGCTTCGAGCACCTGCAGGAACGCACCGGAACGCAGCTGGTGGACCTGGCCGCGGAGAACGAGGGCACCCGGATCCGGTTCTCCGACACCCAGGCCCGCCCGGTGCCGGTCATCACGTCACCGGAGTGGTCGGGCAGCGAGACCGGCGGGCGCCGCTACTCGCCGTTCACGATCAACACCGAACGGCTCAAGCCGTGGCACACCCTGACCGGCAGGCAGCACTTCTACCTCGACCACGACTGGATGGCCGAACTCGGTGAGCAGCTGCCGATCTTCCGGCCGCCGCTGGACATGACCGCACTCTTCTCCGAGCCGGCGGTCGGCGAGACCCACGGCAATGGGGTCGGCGGCACGGTCACCGTCCGCTACCTGACCCCGCATTCGAAGTGGTCGATTCACTCCGCGTACCAGGACAACCTGCACATGCTGACCCTCTCCCGCGGCGGGCAGACGATCTGGATGTCGGACGTGGACGCCGCGAAGATCGGTGTCGCGGACAACGACTGGATCGAGGCAACCAACCGCAACGGCATCGTCGTCGCCCGCGCGATCGTCAGCCACCGGATGCCCGAGGGCACCGTGTTCATGTACCACGCGCAGGACCGGGCCGTGGACGTCCCGCGGACCGAACGCACCGGCAAGCGCGGCGGCATCCACAACGCGCTGACCCGCGTGATGATCAAGCCGTCCCACCTGATCGGCGGCTACGCGCAGCAGTCCTTCGCCCTGAACTACCACGGCCCCACCGGAAACCAGCGCGACGAGGTCACCACGATCCGCCGCCGCGACCAGGAAGTGACGTACTGACATGCCGAGCGGAGCCTGCGGAGTGAGCAAATCATGAGGGTCATGGCACAGATGGCGATGGTGATGAACCTCGACAAGTGCATCGGCTGCCACACCTGCAGCGTCACCTGCAAGCAGGCGTGGACCAACCGCGGCGGCGTCGAGTACGCGTGGTTCAACAACGTCGAAACCCGCCCCGGGCAGGGCTATCCGCGGCGGTACCAGGACCAGGAGCAGTGGAAGGGCGGCTGGACGCTGAACAAGCGCGGCAAGCTGACCCTCAAGTCCGGGTCGCGGTTCAAGCGGCTCCTTGGCATCTTCGCGAACCCGGACCTGCCGACCGTCGAGGACTACTACGAGCCGTGGACCTACGACTACGACAACCTGCTCGCGTCGCCGCCGTCGGACACCGTCCCGGTGGCCCGGCCGAAGTCGCTGCTCACCGGCGAGGACACCAAGGTCACCTGGGGCGCGAACTGGGACGACGACCTCGGCTCCGGGCCGGAGCAGGTGGGCCGGGATCCGCTGCTGGCCAGGGTGTCCGACAAGGTCAAGCTCGAGTTCGAGCAGACGTTCATGTTCTACCTGCCGCGGATCTGCGAGCACTGCCTGAACCCGGCGTGCGCGGCGTCGTGCCCGTCGGGTGCGATCTACAAGCGGTCCGAGGACGGCATCGTGCTCGTCGACCAGGACAAGTGCCGGGGCTGGCGGCAGTGCGTCACCGGCTGCCCCTACAAGAAGATCTACTTCAACCACAAGACCGGCAAGGCCGAGAAGTGCACGTTCTGCTACCCGCGGATCGAGGTCGGCATCCCGACCATCTGCTCGGAGACGTGCGTCGGCAGGCTCCGCTACATCGGCGTGATGCTGTACGACGCCGACGCGGTCCTCGAGGCGGCGTCGGTCACCGACGAGAAGGACCTCTATCCGTCGCAGCTGGGGGTGTTCCTCAACCCGCACGATCCGCGGGTGGTCGCCGAGGCCGAACGGGCAGGCATCTCCGCCGAGTTCATTGAGGCCGCCCAAAACTCGCCGGTCTACAAGCTGATCGTCGACTACCAGGTGGCGCTGCCGCTGCACCCGGAATACCGCACCATGCCGATGGTCTGGTACATCCCGCCGCTGTCGCCGATGGTCGAGGCGCTCTCGGACACCGGGCACGACGGCGAGGAGGCCGACAACCTGTTCGGCGCCATCGACTCGCTGCGCATCCCCGTCGAGTACCTGGCGGAACTGTTCACCGCCGGTGAGGTCGGGCCGGTGCGGGCGTCGCTGCAACGCCTCGCCGCGATGCGCGCGCACATGCGGCAGGTGAACCTCGGCGAGGCACTCAAGCCGGAGGTCGCGGCCGCGGTCCGGCTGACACCGGACGAGCTGACCGCGATGTACCGGCTGCTCGCGCTCGCGAAATACGAGGACCGGTACGTGATCCCGACCGGCGCAGGCTCGGACGCGCACCGACTCGACGCGCTCGCCACCGGCTGCAGCCTCGACGACGACGGCGGCCCGGGCATGGGCGGACCGAGCGCAGGCGGGCCTGGCATGACCGCGTTCGACGTGGTTGCCGACAAGTTCCACCTCGTCGGGGAGGACACCAACACGGCGGCGCCGGAGAACAAGGAACGCCGGATCAACCTGCTGAACTGGGACGGCCGCAGCACCGACGGACTCGTCCCCGCCGGAACTAGGCAGGAGTCCTGATGGCGGGCATCGGACTGCTCCGTGGGCGGCGCACGCGTGCGGCCGTCGGGGAACTCACCGAAACGCAGCAGCGTCTGGTCTGGCGGATCGCCGCGCTCGTCCTGGACTACCCGCACCCGTCGACGCTGGACCTGCTCGACGATCTCCGGTCCGCGGCGGAGCAGATCCCGGCGCCCGCCGGGCCGAGCCTGCTGTCCTGCATCGACCACCTGCGCGGGCAGGAACCGATCGCGCTCGCCGCCCGCTACGTCGAGACGTTCGACCTGCGCCGCCGGTCGAGCCTGCACCTGTCGTACTACGCCTACGGCGACACCCGCGGGCGCGGAATGGCGCTGCTGCGCTTCAAGACCGCGTATCGCAACGCGGGCCTCGAGCTCGGCGACCACGAGCTGCCCGACTTCCTGCCGGTGGTCCTCGAGTTCGCCGCCACCACCGACCCGGCCCGCGGCCGGCGGCTGCTGATCACCCATCGCGCGGTGCTCGAGGTGCTGCGGCTGTCCCTGCGGGACGGCGACTCCCCCTACGCGGCCGTGCTGGACGCGCTGTGCGCGACGCTGCCCGGCCTGGATACGGAGGACCGCGCCCAGGTGGTGAAGCTGGCGGCGGAGGGCCCGCCCGAGGACGCCGTCGGCCTCGACACCTATGCCCTGGATCCCTCGCTGCATCCGCCGGTCGGCGCCGAACCTCAGTTCCTCGACATCCCGCAGATCGGAGTTCCCCGGTGAGCACCCTGCTCTGGCTGACCCTCCCGTACATCGCGCTGACCTCGTTCGTGGTCGGGCATGTGTGGCGGTACCGCAAGGACCAGTTCGGCTGGACCACCCGCTCGTCGCAGATGTACGAGTCGCGGCTGCTGCGCCTCGGCAGCCCGCTGTTCCACTTCGGGATCCTGGCGGTGCTCGCTGGCCATGTCGGCGGTGTGCTGATCCCCGCGAGTTGGACACGCGCGGTCGGCATCTCCGACCACGCGTACCACCTGATGGCCGTCGGCCTCGGCGTCCCCGCCGGGCTCGCGACCGTCGCGGGGCTGTCGATCCTCGTCTACCGCAGGATCGCGGTGCCGAGCGTCCGGAAGGCGAGCAGCACCAGCGACAGGATCATGTATGTGCTGTTCGTCGCGGTGATCGCGACCGGCATGGTCAACACGCTCGGCGAAAACCTGATCCTCGGCAGCTACGACTACCGGTCAACGGTATCGCCGTGGTTCCGCAGCCTGTTCTCGCTGCAGCCGATGCCGGAGCTGATGGTCGGGGTGCCGTTGAGTTTCCAACTGCACGGGCTGACGGTGCTTGCCCTGCTCGCGATCTGGCCGTACACCCGCCTCGTGCACGTGTTCAGCGCGCCGCTCGGCTACCTGGGCCGGCCGTATGTGGTGTACCGCAGCAAGGACCCGAAGCGCCCGGGCGGCAACCGCTACGACCGGGCCTGGGAGACGGCGAACCGGACGCGCGCGTGAAGTTCGGTGCGACGGGGATGCGCAGGCGATAGAGTCCATCCCGAACTGCAGTGCGTCAGGACACACTCTCCTCAACGAGCGGACGGGCCACCTCATGAAGCTGCCTGCTGTTACTCCCCGACGACACCCCACTCCCCGCCGTCACCGCGGTCGCATCGCCTCCGGCGCGATGGCGCTGGCGGTGACCGGCCTGCTGCTCGGTTCCGGCACCGCGGCCGCCGAGGTCGACAATGTCAGCTCGATGATGTCCGGGGCGGGCCAGAACATCGAGGTGCTCCAGGGCGACACCCGGTTCACCTCGGTGCCGCCGCTCGACGGGTCCCCGCTGTCGCGGGAGTTCTTCCACAGCGGATACGCCGGGGTCAACATCACCGGGCCCGGCGCGGACGCCCTCGAGGGCAGCCTGCTCACCGTCGGCTACCAGATCGGCTACCCGATCGCGCTGGCGGGCGCCACCATCGGCCTCAACACCCCCGCCCTCGGTTTCGTCACCGGAAGCGACTTCAACATCGGCTTCGCCGACCTGCTTGGCGAGCCGATCATCGGGATCGACTTCGGCGGCGGCACCGACCTCGTCGGCGACATCATCCCGTCCCAGTCCCTCGACATCGACCTCGAGCCCGGCGGGATCACGGACGTGCCGATCCTGCTGGACAAGCCGTTCGACGGCGCCAGCGCACTGGTCCGGATGTCCGGGGTGCACGGGTCCGTCGCCGGCGCCATCGGCGCGGTGTCGATCCGGCCCTACGCCCGCGTGCAGTTGGCGAGCGGCGACATCGTGGTCACCTACGGGGTCCCGTTCCAGGTCTGACGCCAACGGCAGCACCACGACCGTGCCCGGGGCGATTGCCCCGGGCACGGTTGTCCGTCCTCACAGCGACTGCCGGTAGCCGTAGTACTCGTGGTCCTCGTTGTAGCCGCCGTGCCCGCCGCCCACATCGGAGAAGCGGGTGACGAACTCGATGCCGCGGATCCACTTGACGTGCTTGAACCCGTGTTGCACCTCGTTGCGCAGCCGCAGCGGGGCACCGTGCCCGTAGGTCAGCGGGGCATCGTTCATGTTGTAGGCGAGCATCGTCAGGTGGTGGCTCATCTGGTCGATCGCGTGCGCGTCGTAGTAGGTGCCGCCGTTCGCCCCCTCTGCCAGCGAGTAGAACACCACCCACCGCGCCTCGGGCAGCGGCGTGACCAGGTCGAGGATCGTCTGCATCGACACGCCGCCCCATTTCGCGACACCCGACCAGCCCTGGATGCAGAAGTGCTGGGTGATCTGCTCGTGGTACGGCAGCGCACGCAGATCCGCCAGCGACAGCTCAACGGGATGATCGACGAGCCCGTGGATCCGGAGCCGGTAGTCCGCGAAATCGGTGTCGTACAGGTGCCGGTACTCGGCGCTGTCCGGGTAGGTGCCGTTGTGCCACAGGTACGGGGAGATGTCCTGTTCGGTCAGCGCGCCCGGCCGGGCGTCGGCGTGCTCAAACAGCCGCTGCGCGGGCCCGATCAGGGCGTACCCGACCCGCTGCACGATCCGCGGGTGCCGCAGCGTGACCGGGGTGGCCGCGACCCAGCCGAGCAGCACGATCACCAGGGCGACGGAGAACACCCCGAAGCCGACCCAGCTGTCGTCGTCGCGGGCGCCGAACATGTGGTTGAGGTTGCGCAGCACCCCGGTGGTCACCACGAAGGTGACATGGATCGTGATGAACAGCAGGAACCAGACCAGCACCAGGAAGTGCACCGAGCGCGCCACCTGAATGTTGACCACGTTGCTGATCCGGGTGAACCGGGTCGACAGCGCGGGCGACATGCACAGCCCGGACAGCACCGCGAGCGGTGCCGCGACGAACACGGTCAGGAAGTAGGTGAGCAGTTGCAGGCTGTTGTACGCGACCCATCCGTTGGTGTCGGGCCAGTTCAGCGACAGGTATTCGATGGTGACGGTGACGGCGTTGGGGAACACCTCCCAGCTCGTCGGCACCAGGTGCCGCCACTGGCCGGTGGTGAACAGCAGCACGTAGAAGACGAGCCCGTTGACCAGCCACAGTACGTCCACCCCGAGGTGCCACCAGCGGGCGAGGCCGATGGTGTGCCGGACCCCGGGCAGCCCGACCTGGGCGGGCAGCCCCACCGAGTCGTCCTTGGCCGTCCACAGCGGATCGTCGGGCACCGGCTTCTGCACCCGGAACCATTCCCGTCCCGGGGTGCTGCCGCGGGTCCAGTACAGCCGCGGATGGTCGACGAGGATCTGCAGCCCGGACCGGATGATGAACATCATCATGAAGAGATTGAAGAAGTGCAGCACCCCGACCCAGGCCGGGATCCCCGGATCGGCCGCCGACTCCGGCGGCACATGAGTGCCGGGGTGCCGGGTCATGAACGCCTGCACCGAGGCGTTGTCGTACAACCCCTTCGCGACCGCGACCGCGACGAGCAGGACGATGAATCCGAGTGGAAGTAACCACAGCAGGTTGAACCAGGTGCCGCGTCCGAGCCGCACCCGCGGGGCGAGCGCTCGGGTGTTCGACAGTCCACCGGCCCAGGTGTCGAGATTCAGCGCATCCTCGCCGGGCTGCAGGTCGGTTCGATAGGCGGCGACCGCGGTGTCGGGTCGCCCGGACCGAGTGGAAGTGGTTGACCTGTCTGGGTTATGTCCTTCGACATTCCCCATACCCGGATGCTACGCCTGACCCGCGGATCGGTCATTCGTCGTCGATCTCGTCCCGATCGCCTGCCGACACGTCAAAGACTCCGTCGATCGCGGCGAGCCGATCGGCGAGCCGAACCGGATCGCCGCGGCCCTCCACGTCCATGACGAGGCGTACGAAACCCGCGTCGCCCGAGTGGGTGGTATCGATGTGGGTCACGGAGAAGCCCATCTCGGTCGCCGTCTTGAGAACCTGACGCAGCAGTCCACGGCCGTCGAGGTAGCGCAGCCGGATCGGCTCCCGGGGCGATCGGATTCCCGGGATTCTCTGCAGAATCGGTGGATACAGGTACATCACGACGAAGTAGCCCGCGCTGGAGGACGTCGCCGAACCCGAACTTGCTGATCAGCACGAACAACGCCGATCCCGTTCCCACGATCGCGTACGTCCGCACACCCGCGCTCTTGTGGCGGACCTCGCGCTCGAACCCGATCGCGGAGCACAACACGAGTGCATAGCCGAGCGCAAGAAGCTGCGGCCAGCCCTGCCCGGTTGTCTGTCCCCACCACTGCACGTCCACCGGCTTCCCATTGTGCTCCGGTCCGGCGGCGCCGGTCGGGGTTCCCGGGGTTCGGACCGCCCGCACGGCCGGGGCTGCTCGATGGACCGCCCCTGCTCCCCTACCCTGTCACGGTGACCGATTCCGCCCCAGCGACCGCTCCCGACGCCTGTGTCACGGGCGGCGGCCACGCCGACGCCTATGTCACGGGTGACCGGCTGCGCCTGTTCGCGTTCGCGACCGCGGAGAAGCGCACCGACTACCTGTCCGTGCTCCGCGCGTTCGACCACGCCCGCGCGAACTACGTGGTGCTGCTGCACGCCGGTGAGGTCGCCGCGACCCTCGACCGGACGGCGGGCCCGGGCCGGCCCGGCGATCGGACGCTCACCGCCGCGGAGGTCACTCCCCTGCTCGACCAGCTGCACGTGTGGGGTGTGCTCGAGCGCAGCTACGACGGAACCCGCGCCGCGACCCTCGCCGAGTACCGCAACCGGCACTTCGTCTACCAGTTCAGCCAGCTCGGCTACCAGGCGTTCCTGGCGGTGGAGGAGGTGCTCGGCGCCCGCCTCGACGAGGCGGCGCTGTCCCGGTTGGCGCTGCCCGACCTGCTCGCCGACCTGCACGGACTCGCCGCGGCGAACCGTGCGGGGGACGGTGAACTGATCTACCGCACGCTGCGCCGCCTCGACGACACCCTGTCCGGCCTGGCATCGCGGGCCGCGCAGTTCTACCTCACCCTCGGAAACCTGGTCCGCACCACCGAGGTCACCCCGGAGGCATTCCTCACCCACAAGGACGCGCTGCTCACCCACATGCGAGAGTTCGGTTCCGACCTCGCCCGGTACACGCCCAAGCTGGCTTCGGCAATCACCGCGGTCGAGGACACCGGCATGCCCGCGCTGCTGGCCAGGGCCGCCGTCGCCGACGAACGCGTGTTCCTCCCGGCGGTGGAGCGCGAGGCCGACTGGGCGGCGCGGTGGGCGGGGGTGCGGCAGTGGTTCGTGCCCGTTCCCGGGACCGTCAGCGAATCGGAGCGGCTGCGGGAGGGCACGATGAGCGCGATCGCCGCGGTGCTGTCGCTGCTGCGGCGCGTCACCGAGACCCGCCGCGGCGGCGTCAGCAGGGAGAGTCAGCTCCGGCACCTCGCCGGGTGGTTCGCCGCCGCCCCCACCGAGGACGCGGCGCACGCCCTGTTCCAGGCGGTGTTCGACCTCGGCCGTCCGCGGCACCTGTCGACGGTGCATCCCGACGCGGACGTCATCCCCGACACCCGGTCCTGGTGGGACGCACCGCCGGTGGAGATCTCCCGCACCCTCGCCGAAACCGGCCGACCCGCCGCGGCCGGGGCACCGAGCCGGGTGCAGCGCAACGACGCCGGTATCCGCCGGTTGCGTGCGGCTCAACTCGCCGCGCAACGCGCCCGGGCCGAGGCCGCGCGTTCGCTCGCCGCGGGCGGCGCCTACGAGCGGGTCCTCGACGATCAGGAGACCGAGGTGCTGCTGAGCCTGCTCACCACCGCCCTGTCCGCGCGGGTCGCGGTCAGCGGCACCGTCCGCGGGTCCACCGGATCGGAGCACGGTGTGCAGTTGACCCTCGAGCCGCACGACACGTCGACGACGGTGCAGACGACGCGCGGGCGACTGCACCTGGACCGGCTGCGGGTGAGGGTGCAGTGAGGGCCGCACAGTTGTCGGCGCGGGAGATCTCGCCGCTGATGCTCGAGTCCTACCAGCGGGCCGCGCGGGTGATCCTGGCCAATCACCTGGTCACCGCGACCTATCCGGACGCTGCCGCGCTGCCGCTGCTGCGGCGCTGGACCACCGAACTGCGGGACGATCTGCTGGAACTGTTCGGCTACCGGCTCGAGGTGACCGAGACGACGGCGCGGTTGTTCACCGCGGCCGACCGGCTCGATCCGACGGCGCCCGCCCGTACCGCCGGGGACCGCACCTTCGACCGGCGCCGGTACGCGTACCTGGCGCTGGTTCTCGCTGCGCTCGGGCGGGCTGGCAACCAGATCACCCTCTCCGAGCTCGCCGAGCACGTCGCCGCCGAGGCGTCGCAGGTGCCGGCGGTGGAGTTGTCCACGGAGCGCGCCGCGGACCGGGACGCATTCGTCGATGCCGTCGGGTGGCTGGCGGCCCGCGGCGCGATCACCCTCGCGGACGGCGATGCGGGCGGTTGGGCGTCGAATCCCGAAGCGGGCGAAGCGCTTTACGACATCGACCGCTCCGTGGTGATCGCACTGTTCCGTCCGCCCAAGGCACTGCAGCACCTGTCGTCGGTGCGCGGGCTGCTCGCCGCGCCCGCCGAGGACACCGCCACCCCGGACACCGCAGCGCGGGAGACCGCGCGCCGGGTGCGGCGCGCCCTGGTGCAGCAGCCGGTGGTGTACGCGGACGACTTGGACGACGACGAACGGCTCCAGCTCGCGCTGCCCCGGACCGCCGCCGATGTGGAACTGCTGACCGGACTGGTCGCCGAACGCCGCGCCGAGGGCGTCGCGCTGATCGACCCGTCCGGACGACTGTCCGACGTCCGGTTCCCCGGCACCGGCACCATCGCGCAGGTGGCGCTGCTGCTGTGCGGGGAGATCGCCGACCGGATCGGTGACCCCGACGCCCCCGAACCGGTGCTGCTGCCGCTGCCCACGACGCCGACCTCGGACCTGGTCGGGCAGCTCGATGCCGCGATCCCGCAGGCGAGCGTGCTGCACGACCTCCTCGACCGGCCCGCGGACACGGTCGACCCGGACGCGCCGTCGACGCGGTACCCGTTCATCGAGCACAGCTGGATCGAGACACGGGTCGCCGACCTCGTCGACAGGTTCGGCCGGACGTTCGCCGCGCAGTGGCAGGCCGACCCGGCCGGCCTGCAGCGGCGGGCCGTCGACCTATTGGACGGGCAGCGGCTGCTGCGCCGCATCGACGGCGGCGTGCTGGCGCTGCCCGCGCTGGCGCGATACCGCGGGGTGGTGGTGACGATCCGCGAGCGGGCACCCGAACCGGACCTGCTGTCCGTCGGCGCCACCCCGACCGATCCCGACCTCCCCACCGACGAGAAGTAGAGGCTGACTTCACATGGCCAGTGCGCGTTTTCGCCCCACCCGCGCGGGAATCGTCAACCTGTGGGACTACCGGGACCAGGAGTTCTCGTTCGCGGACGGTCGTCTGGTGCTGCGCGGCCCGAACGGCTCCGGCAAGACGAAGGCCCTCGAGGTGCTGTTCCCGTTCGTCCTGGACGGCCGCATCGAGCCGCGGCGGCTGAACCCGTTCGCCGGTGAGGAGCGGACGATGAAGTCGAACCTGCTCTACCGCGGCGAAGACAGCGTGCACGCCTACGTGTGGATGGAGTTCGCCCGCGGCGACGCCGCGGACCCGGAGGCCGTCACCGTCGGCATCGGCATGCGGGCGAGCAGGCAGAACGACAAGGTGACGCGGTGGCATTTCGTCGCCGACGGCCGGGTCGGCGTCGACTTTTCCCTGCTGGCCGCCGGGGACCAGCCGGTGACCAAGAAGCAGCTTGCCGAGCAGATCGGCGGGGACGCGATCTGTGACCGGCCGGTGGACTATCGGGCGGCGATCGACGCACGGCTGTTCGGGCTCGGTGCGCAGCGCTACGACCAGCTCATCACGCTGATCCTGACGCTGCGCCGACCGCAGCTCGCGAAGAACCTGGACCCGAAGGGGCTGTCGCAGGCATTGACCGACGGCCTGCGTCCGCTCGACGAGCACCTGGTGCTGGAGGCGGCGCGCTCGTTCAGCGACATGGAGGAGGTGGGCCGCGCGCTCGAGGGGCTCACCGCCGCCGATCAGGCCACCGGGTCGTTCATCGGCGTGTACACGAAGTACCTGCGCCAGCAGGCACGAACCGACGTCGAACAGGTTGCCCGCCGCATCGAGGCGGTGACCGCCGCGACCGCCGCGCTGGAGGCGGCCGTCGCCGACCGGACCCGCAGGCAGACCGAGCGGGCCGAGTCGGAGCAGCGGGTCGCGGCGGCCGACCGCGCCCTCGACCTGGCCCGCGGCGAGTTGGAGACGCTGCAGCGGTCGACTGCCTACGAGGGCAAGCAACAACTCGATGATCTCGCCGCGGTGGTCGCGGACCTACACCGGTCGACCGAGGCGCAGTCCGACAAGGCCCGCAAGGCGCAGTCGAGTCTCGCGCAGCGCGCGGAGGAGGCGGCGCAGTCGCAGGCCAGGGTGACCCGGGCCGTCGACGCGCTGGCCCGCGCCGAGGACGAGCTGCAGTCCGCGGCGACGGACGCCGGGATCGACTGGGCGGCACTGCCGGACGAGGCCCGCGGCGACCAGCTCACCACCACGGTCCGCGGGCACGCGGAGGAACGGACCGGCGACGTGCGCGTGGTCCGCGAGGCGGTGGCCGCGGCGCAGCGCGCAGGAGCCGAACGGGAGCGGGCGCAGCGGGCCACGGACCGCGGCCGGGAATTGCTCGAGGCAGCCATCGTCGCCGTCAAGGAGGCGGAGGCGCGGACCGCGCTGGCCCGCTCCGAAACGTCGACCGCGGTCCGCCGCTGGTGGACCACGCACTCGTCGCTGTACGCGCGGGTCGGCATCTCCAGCGACCTGTTCGTGGAGCTGCACGAGTCGGTCGCCACGATCGGCGACGACGAGGCGCCGACGTTCACCGAGATCCTCGACGGCCACACCACCGACCCGATCGACACGGTGCGCGCCGGGCGGGCCAGGGCCGAAACCGATGCCGCGCAGGCCACCGCCGAGATCACGGCGCTGACCGCCGATCGGGCGCGGATCGCGGCCGAACACGACGACGCCCCGCCCCCGATCCCGTTCCGGACCGATGACCGGTCGACGCTGTCCGGGGCGCCGCTGTGGCGGCTGGTCCGGTTCGCCGACCACGTCGATGCCGCCGACGCGGCCGGGATCGAGGCCGCGCTGACCGCCGCACAGCTGCTCGACGGCTGGGTGCCCGCCGCCGACGGCCCCCTGCCCGACCACGAGTCGGAGCAGTTCCTGGTGCCGCTGCCCGCCGCGGATCGGCCGGACGGGGCCACCCTGGCGGACGTGCTCGTCGCCGAGCCCGACACGGGTGTGCCTGCCGAGCGCGTCGGCGCATTGCTGAGTTCGATTGCGCTGCACACCGGGTCGGGCGACGGTCCGGGTGTTGGCGTGACCGGCCGGTTCCGCCAGGGGATCCAGGTGGGCAGGCACACCAAGGCCGCGGCGGAGTTCATCGGGGTCACCGCCCGGCAACGCCGCCGCGAGCAGCGGCTGCGCGACCTCGACGCCGCACTCGAGCAGGCTCAGCGGCGCCGCGACCGGGCCCTCGACGAGCAGTCCGCGGCCGCCGACCTGGTCACCGCGCTGACCGCCGCGGGCCGGGCCCTGCCGCGCCCGTCCACCGTGCAGTCGGCGCTGCGTGCCGTGTCCGAGGCGGCGGGCGCGCTGCGCAGCCGCGACGAGGCCGCGTCGGCGACGCAGCAGGAACTGGACCAGGCGATCGCCGAGCTCGCGGTCCGGGACCGCGCGCTGCGGGAGGCCGCGGCCCGGCACCGGGTGCCGTCCGCCAGCCCCGGCGCCGATGCCGCGTGGGGACCGGCGCTGGACGCCCTCGCCGCCGCGATCCGGCACTTCGAGACCCGCGGCGACCTGGTGGTGCGCTGTCGCCGGGACCGGGAGAAGGAGAACGAGCATCGCCGCGAGGCCGCCGACCGGCACGCGGAGGCTCGGGACGTCGCGGAGGAGTTCACCGAGGAAGCCGAGCTTGCCGTGGCCAAGCTTGAGCACCAGGAGCAGAACCTGCAGACGCTGCGGGACTCGCTCGGCGCGGGTGCCGACGAGATCGACGCCGAGATCGCGAGGGCCCGGGACCACATCGACGCGGCGACGACCGAGCAGCGGGCCGCCCGCAGGGCCTATGACAGCGCCGTCGAGTGGATCGGCAAGACCGAGGGCGCGCACGGCGCCGCCGCCCTTGCCCTGCGCGGGGCGATCACCGAAACCCGTTCCGACGCTCAGCGTCTCGCCCCCTACGCCCGGCGCGATCTGCTTGAGTTGCTCGGCGTCGACACCGCGCACGGGTGGCCGGCGTCGGATGCGGCCTGGCTGACCACCGACCAGCTGGTGTACCGGATCGACACCGAACCGGGAGCACCCGTCGCGGTGGTCCCGGACGAGGTCGCGGCGCTGCAGGCGGCGCTCGAGTCCGCGACGGCCAGCGTGAAGGTGTCCGAGGCGGCGGGCAAGTCCACCCGGTCCGCCCTCACCGGTGCCCTGCAGGACTTCGACGCCCGACTCGCGGCAGCGGGCCAGGACTACCGGCTGCGGTGGGACGCCGCGGACGGCCTGACCACCGTGACGGTCCAGCACGACCAGGGGCTGTCCTCGATCGGCGACTTCGCCGCGCTGATCTCCGCGCGCCGCGCCGACCAGCAGTTGCTACTCACCGACTCGGAACGGCGCATCCTTGAGGACGCGCTGCTGACCGGTCTCGCCCACCAGATCCACGAGCGCACCGTCGACGCCCGCGACCTGATCGCGCAGATGTCGTCGGAGATGCGGGAACGCCGCATGTCGTCGGGGACCACGATCGGCGTGCACTGGGTGCTGGCGGACAGCCTCGACGAGCCGACCCGCGCCGTCTCGAAGCTGCTCGACCGCGACGCCTCCGCACTCGGCCCGGACGAACTGGCCACCATCCGAGCGCATTTCGCGACCCGGATTCGCGCGCTGCGGGCCGCGCACCCGGAGCGCGCGTACCCCGAGATCCTCACCGAAGCGCTGGACTACCGGCGCTGGCGGGTGTTCTCACTGTCCCTGGTCTCCGGGGACGGCACCGAGGAGCGGCTCACCGCGGCCCGGCACGGGGCCCTGTCCGGCGGTGAGCAGTCGGTGTCGCTGCACCTGCCGCTGTTCGCGGCCGCGCACGCCATGCTCTCCTCCGCTGATCCGCACGCGCCGCGACTGCTCGGCCTCGACGAGGCGTTCGCCGGGGTCGACGACAACGGCCGCAGCGAGCTGCTCGGGCTGAGCGTGCAGTTCGACCTTGACCTGTTCATGACCGGCTACGACCTGTGGGTCACATACCCCGACGTGCCCGGGTGCGCGCACTACGACCTGTCCCATTCGACGCCGGAGCACACGGTCAGCGCGACGCTGATGGTGTGGGACGGCGGCATGCTGATGTCGGAGCACGACGGCACCAACCTGGCCAGGGCGCTCGGGTCGCCGCTGCGCAGGCGGGTTCCGACCTCGATCGACGGCAGCCTCGCCCTCCTGGAAGTGTGACGCTGCGCGGGCCGGGTCAGCGCAGCGAGACTCCCAGCAGCGCGTCGACCGCATCGGAGAACAGTCCGGGCGCGGCCGCGTCGGAGCCGCCGTGGTCGACGGCCCTGCGGGCCCAGCCGTCGAGCGCATCGAGGGCCTTCGGGGTATCGAGGTCGTCGGCGAGATGCTGACGCAGCCGCGCGACCGTGTCGTCGGCGTTCTGCCCGGTCGGCAGGGCCGCCGCCCGCCGCCACAGCGCGAGCCGCTGCTCGGCGGCCGCGAGCACGTCACCGGTCCAGGCCCGGTCCTCGCGGTAGTGCCCGGACAGCAGGCCAAGGCGGATCGCCATCGGATCCACGCCCTCGCCGCGCAGCTTGGAGACGAACACCAGGTTGCCCCGACTCTTCGACATCTTCTCGCCGTCCAGGCCGATCATCCCGGTGTGCACATAGTGACGAGCGAAACGCCGTTCGCACACAACGGATTCCGCGTGCGCGGCGGAGAACTCGTGGTGTGGGAAGATCAGGTCGCTGCCGCCGCCCTGGACGTCGAAGCCGGACCCGATGCGGTTCAGCGCGATCGCGGAGCACTCGACGTGCCAACCCGGCCGCCCCTCCCCGAACGGCGACGGCCAGGACGGCTCACCCGGCCTGCGGGCCCGCCACACCAGCGCGTCGAGCGGGTCCTGCTTCCCGGGGCGGCCCGGGTCGCCGCCGCGTTCGGCGAAGAAGCGCTCCATCGTCGGCCGGTCGTAGCCGGATTCGTAGCCGAACTGCTCGGTGGCATCAACGCGGAAGTACACGTCCGGGTACTCGGCGTCGTCGACGACGTATGCGGCGCCCGCGGCGAGCATCTTGCCGACCATCTCGACGACCTCGTTCACCGACTCAACGGCGCCGATGTAGTCGCGGGGCGGCAGCACCCGCAGCGCCTCCATGTCCTCCCGGAACAGCGCGGTCTCGCGCATGCCGAGCACCACCCAGTCCTCGCCGTCCCGCTCGGCGCGCTCGAACAGCGGGTCGTCGACGTCGGTGACGTTCTGCACGTAGTGCACGTCGTGGCCCGCGTCGCGCCAGAGCCGGTTCACCAGGTCGAACGCCAGATAGGTCGCGGCATGACCGAGATGCGTCGCGTCGTAGGGAGTGATCCCGCACACGTACATCGTCGCCGTCGGCCCCGGGGTGACGGGTCGCACGCGGCGGTCCGCGGTGTCGTGGAGCCGCAGCGGCGGCCCCTGACCAGGTACGGGGGGAACGGCGATGTCGGACCAGGACTGCATGTCGTCGAGCCTATCGGACCGTCCGGTCACCCGACCGAAGGGACGGATCAGAAGGCGGGCCAGGGAATCGGGCGGTGACTGCTCGGCAGCGGCATCACCGGATCCGTCAGCACGGCGCGGGTGCGGCGCCGCAACGCCGCAACCTCCACGTCGGTGACGTGCTCGGACAACCGGTCGCCGAGGTCACCACCGAGGGCCCCCTCAAGCACGTCGATGTCGGCGAGCAGTTCCCCACCGATCGGCTGTCCGGCCCACCCCCACAACACCGTTCGCAGCTTGTCCTCGGAATGCAGGCAGATGCCGTGGTCCACCCCGTACACGGACCCGTCGATGCCCTCGAGCGCGTGGCCGCCCTTGCGGTCGGCGTTGTTCAGGATCACGTCAAGCACCGCCATCCGCCGCAACCGCGGATCGTCGGCGTGGATCAACGCCACCTCCTCGCCGTCGCCGTCGTAGGCGTGGAGCACCGGAAACCACCCGTCGGGGACCCGGTCCGGCGGGCAGATGTCGACCAGGTCGAGGCGTTCGCCGCGCTCCCCGGCGGTCTCGGGTGTCGGAACCCACCGCTGCACCATCCCCGGACCGTAGGGGCCGTCACGCAGGATGGTGCGCGGGATCACGCCCCACCCGAGCGCCTCGGACACCAGGTACGAGGCGACCTCCCGTCCGGCGAGGGTGCCGTCGGGGAAGTCCCACAGCGGGCGCTCCCCGCGGATCGGCTTGTAGACGCAGCGCTGGGTGCGTCCCTCCGCGGTCGCCTCGCACACCAGCGTCGTGTTGCTTGCCGACACGATCCGGCCGAGGACCGTCAGGTCGCCGGTGGCAAGCAGGTCCGCGCCGGTGGCGCCTGGGGTGTCGGGATCGGGCGTGCGCAACGGTCAGCTCTCGCCGTCGGGTCGGGCGAAGGTCGCGCCGCGCCGGTAGCCGTTGGTCCGCACACACACGTGCCCCTCCGGCGACAGCGGCTCCCCGCACAGCGGGCACGGCGCCCGCCCGGCCGAGATGACCCGCTCGGACCGCACCGCGAACTCCCGGGCCTGCAGCGGAGTGAGGAACACCCGGACCGCATCCGGGCCCTCGTCCACGTCGTCGAGGACCACCGACTCGTCGACCTCCGACTCGGACACCGCCAGCAGTTCGACGACGACCGCCCCGGCATCGGAATCCCAGCCCAGTCCCATCGTCCCGACCCGGAACTCGGCATCGATCGGCGTCACCAGCGGATTGGTGTCGCTGGGTTCGGCCTCGTGCGGCGGCACCGCGGTGCCGAACCGCCGGTGCACCTCGTCGAGCAGCAGCCCCATCCGGTCCGCGAGCACCTGCACCTGCTGCTTCTCCAGGAGCACGCTGACCACCCGCGTGTCGTGCACCGCCTGCAGATAAAACGCGCGGTCACCCGGCTCACCGACGGTGCCCGCGACGAACCGGTCCGGGGTGCGAAAGACGTGAATCGCTCGGGACATTCAGCACCTCCACCTGATCGGGCCGTCACACGGTCGGGTTGCGTTCGGGTGTCCACCCGATCCCATTATCCGCCCTTCCCCGAGGTTCCCGCCGCACCGCCGGGGACCGCGTCGGACGCGCCGACCCCGGCAGGGGACGCGGCGGCGGACGCGTTCAGTCCGCTCAGGTCGGCGCCGGTGTCGTTCATCCGCAGCACGAACGGCCGGGTCGGGGTGTACCGGACGACGCTGACCGACGCCGGTTCGACGACGATCCGTTGGAAGCCGTCGAGGTGGTTGCCGAGCGCGTCGGCGAGGACGGACTTGATCACGTCACCGTGGCTGCACGCGATCCACACGACGTCCCGATCGTGCTCGGCGGCCAGTCGGGTGTCGTGCCTGCGGATCGCGGCGACGGCGCGGGCCTGCACCTGCGCCAACCCCTCCCCGTCGGGGAACACCGCCGCGGAGGGGTGCTGCTGCACCACCTTCCACAGCGGCTCGGCGAGCAGGTCCTTGATCGGCCTGCCGGTCCACCGCCCGTAGTCGACCTCGGCGAGTCCCTCGTCCACGACCGGCGTCAGGCCCAGCTTCTCGGCGAGCGGCGCGACCGTGCGCTCGCAGCGCAGCAGCGGGGACCGCACGATCTCGGCGACGTCGAGCCCGGCGAGGCGCCCGACGAGGGACTCCGCCTGGTCGCGGCCGAGGTCGTCGAGGTCGATGCCGGGGCTGCGTCCCGCGAGCACACCGGACGTGTTCGCCGTCGAGCGGCCGTGCCGCACCAGGATCACCGTCATGGATTCAGACTAGGTCGGATCTGTGGACGGGGTCGGATCGACTCGGCCCACGTCAGGTCGCGGCGACGACGCCGGTGCCGAGCAGGACCAGCAGCACGACACCGAGGATGATCCGGTAGCCGACGAACCAGTACATGGAGTGGTTGACCACGAACCGCAGCAGCCACGCGATCGTCGCGTACCCGATCACGAAGGCGATGATCGTCGCGACGATCAGCTGGGGGCCGCTCGCGTTGAGCCCCTCCCCCGCCGGCTCGAAGGCGTCGGGCAGCGAGAACAGGCCGGCCGCCGTCACCGCGGGGATGGCGAGCAGGAACGAGTACCGCGCCGCGGCCTCACGGGTCAGTCCGAGAAACAGGCCCGCGCTGATCGTGCCGCCGGAGCGGGAGACGCCGGGGATCAGCGCCAGCGCCTGCGCCGACCCCATCAGCACGCCGTCCTTGAGGGTCAGTTGCTCGATCGGGCGCTGCTTGCGCCCGTAGTGTTCGGCGGCGGCGATCACCAGCGCGAACACGATGAGCATCGTCGCCACCAGCCACAGGTTCCTGGCGCCGGTGCGGACCTGATCCTTGAACAGGAACCCGAGCACCCCGACCGGGATGGTGCCGATGATGACGTACCAGCCCATCTTGTAGTCGTGGTCGCGGCGGTCCGGGTCGCGCAGGCCCCGCAGCCACGCCATCACGATCCGTCCAATGTCGCGCGCGAAGTACACCAGGACGGCCGCCTCGGTGCCGAGCTGGGTGACGGCAGTGAAGGACGCGCCCGCGTCCGCACCGAAGAAGAGTTCGGAGACGATCCGCAGGTGTCCGGACGACGAGATCGGCAGGAACTCGGTCAATCCCTGCACGACGCCGAGCACGATCGCCTGCACCCAGGTCATCGACTCCCCGATCACCGGGTGGCCCGATCGGGCAGGCGCGGATCGGGTCGGTGGGCCATCGACGTGGCCGGGCGGCGCATCACGGACAGCACCGTACCCGCCCGCGTCACCGCGGCCGCTCGGCGCGTCCGGCTGCCACGCACCTGGCCGCGGCACTACGCTTCCGGAGTTGTGGTGAGCGAACGATGAAGCAGCGGACGGTCGGACGCAGCGGGCTGCGGGTGTCCCGGATCGGTCTCGGCACCCTGCCGTGGGGTCGGGACACCGAGGGCGACGAGGCCGCGGCGCAGCTGGTCGGGTTCGTGGAAGCCGGTGGCACGCTGGTCGATTCGTCGCCGTTCTACGGCGGCGGCGCCGCTCAGCGGGTGCTGGCCGAACTCCTCGACGACGTGGTGCCGCGCACCGAGCTGGTGCTCTCGAGCAGTGGCGGAATCCATCCGGGACGGGACGGCGTCGACTGTTCCCGCCGGGCGCTGCTCACCCAACTCGACGCGACCCTGCGCGATCTCGGCACCGACCACCTCGACCTGTGGCAGGTCGCGGCGTGGGATCCGCGGACTCCCGTCGACGAGGTCGCCGCGGTGCTCGAGTACGCCGTCACCAGCGGCCGGGTCCGGTATGTCGGGGCCCGCGGCCACCTGGGCTGGCAGTTGGCGACTACGACGGCCGCGGCCCCGCTGGCCGCGACGCAGGCGGAGTACTCGCTGCTGGCCCGCGGCGCCGAGGATGAGTTGCTGCCCGCGGCCGACTTTCACGGGGTCGGGTTGCTCGCGGCGGTGCCGCTCGCCGGTGGGGTGCTCACCGGCAAGTATCGGGACGGGATCCCCGCCGATTCGCGCGGTGCGTCGGAGTCGGGCACGGAGTCGGTGGCCGGGTACCTGACGCCGGCAACCTCCCGGGTGGTCGACGCCGTCGTCACCGCCGCGGACGGGCTCGGCGCGTCGCCGTTGGCGGTCGCGCTGGCGTGGGTGCGGGACCGGCCGGGGGTGGCCAGCGCGATCGTGGGGGCGCGGGACTACGCCCAGCACACCGGCGTGCTCGCCGCGGAGGAGCTGGAGCTGCCCGACGCCATCGCTGCGGCCCTGGACGACGTCAGCGCCTGACGCCGCGGCGCCCGATCCCTACCCTGGGTGGCATGCGGGAGCGGGAGGCGCGGCGGCGATTCGAGCGGGCCCGGGTGGCGACACTGGGCACGGTGTCGGCCGCGGGTGAGCCGCATCTGGTCCCGGTGGTGTTCGCGGTCGACGGCGACGCGGTGGTCACGGCCGTCGACGGGAAGCCGAAGTCGACGCGGCGGCTGCGTCGCCTCGACCATGTGCGGGCGACGGGTCGGGTGTCCCTGCTCGTCGACGAGTACGACGAGGACTGGACCCGGCTGTGGTGGGTTCGGATGGACGGCGCGGCGGACGTGGTGGACGCCACGTCACCGTCCGGCGAACGCGGAATCTGGGCGCTCGTCCAGAAGTATCCGCAGTACACGGACGCGCTGCCCGCCGGGCCGGTGATCGTCGTGCGTCCGCGGCGCTGGGTGGGGTGGGTATCCCGCGCACACGCTGAGCCAAGGCCAGGCTAACCTGGTGCCGAAACGTTTTCTCGACACCGTGTTTCCAACCGCACACCTTCGCGTTTTCCAGACAGGGGAAGTGATGACAGCGCTCGATTCGGCGACCACGACGGCGCCCGGCCTCGCCGAGCGGATCAAGGCGGAGACCGACGCCGCCCACCGCCGGACCGAACAGTCCCGGTTCGTCGGCGACCTGCTCGGCGGCAAGCTCAACGCCGCAGCGCACGCGGCGCTGATCGCGCAGACCTACCTCGTCTACCGCACCCTGGAGGAGGCCGGGCACGCGCACGCCGACCACCCCGTCGTCGCACCGTTCCTCGGCGACGAGCTGCTCCGCACCGAGGCCCTCGAGGCCGACCTCGAGTTCCTGCTCGGCGCGAACTGGCGCGACGAGATCAGCGCGACGCCCGCCACCCAGCGCTACATCGACCGGCTCAACGAGGTCGCGTTCTCCTGGCCTGCCGGCTTCGTCGCGCATCATTACATCCGGTACCTCGGCGACCTGTCCGGCGGCCAGATCATCCGCCGGATGCTCGAACGCGCCTACGGCTACACCACCGACGGCCTCCGGTTCTACATCTTCGACCAGATCGAGAAGCCGAAGGTGTACAAGGACGAGTACCGGGCCAAGCTCGACGACGCGCCCCTGTCCGCCGAGGATCAGCAGCGGCTGATCGACGAGGTGAACCTCGCATACGAGCTGAACGGGGCGCTGTTCGCGGACCTCGAGGCCGACATCGACACCTACCTGGTCAAGTGATCGGGGTGCGTGCCCGCGGCGGCGTCCTGCGCGCGGCCGCGGTACTGGCCGCCGCCGCCCTGGTCGCGGTCGGCTGCGGGACCGGAGACGGCGACGTGTCCGCGTCGGGGCAGTCCGGCCGGACCACCGCAACCCTCGACGGCCTCGACCCGACCCCGATCGCGCAGTCGCCCGCCGCGACGCTGCCCGTGACGGTCCGCGGGTTCGACGGCGTCGACGTCACGATCACCGACACCAGCCGGATCGTCGCCGCCGACCAGTACGGCACGCTCACCGAGACGGTGTACGCCCTCGGACTTGGCGATCGGCTCGTCGGCCGGGACGGGGCCGCGCAGTTCCCGGCGGTCGCGTCGGTGCCGAACGTCACCCCGTCCGGGCACTCGATGTCCGCGGAGGCGATCCTGAACCTGCACCCGACCGTGGTACTGACCGACACCAGCATCGGGCCGAGGTCGGTGCAGGATCAGCTGCGGGACGCGGGCATCCCGGTCGTCTTCTTCGATCCGACCCGCACCCTCGACGGCGTCCCCGGCCAGATCGAGGCGGTCGCGGCGGCCCTCGGCGTCCCCGCGGAGGGCAAGGCGCTCGCTGACCGCACCTCCGCCCGGATCGACGAGGCGGCGGCGCTGGCCCCGACCGACGGCACCGCCCCGACGGTCGCGTTCCTCTACATGCGCGGCACGTCGATCACGATGCTCGCCGGGCCCGGCTCCGGCGCCGACTCGCTGATCGAGGCGCTCGGCGGCGTCGACGCAGGCACCGCATCCGGCCTGACCGCGAAGTTCACGCCGATCACCAGCGAGGCGATGATCGCAGCGGCCCCGGACGTCTTCCTGATGATGACGAAGGGACTCGACTCGATCGGCGGCATCAACGGCCTCGAGCGGATCCCGGGCATCGCGCAGACCCCGGCCGGGCGCAACCAGCGGGTGGTGGACATGCAGGACGGCGCGCTGCTCAGCTTCGGTCCCCGCACCGGCGAGGTGCTGCACGCCCTCGCCGTCGCGCTCTACGGCCCCGACTCGCAGTGACCGCCGAGCCAACCGCGACCGCGCCCACCACCGCGGCGCCCCGGCGCCCCGGCGCCGCGGTCGTGCTGATCGCGCTCGCGCTCGGGCTGCTGGTCCTCGCGGTGGCCTCCGCGTGCATCGGCCAGGTGCCGACCTCACCGGCGGAGGTGCTCGGTTCACTCGCCCACCGGATCGGTCTCGACCTCGGTCCGATGCCTGCCCACCCCAGCGGCGAGGTCACCCTGTGGCAGGTCCGGTTCCCCCGGGTGGTCCTGGCGATTGTTGTCGGCGCGGGCCTGGCCTGCGCGGGCGCGCTGCTGCAGGGTGTCTTCGCGAATCCGCTCGCCGAACCCGGCGTCATCGGTGTGTCCTCCGGTGCTGCGGTCGGCGCGTGCGCGGTGATCCTCACCGGGGGCGCGTTCGTCGCGGGCACCGCGGTGGCCGCCGCCGCGTTCGTCACCGGGCTGATCACCACGATCCTGGTGTACCTGCTCGCCCGCTCCGACGGTCGCACCGAGGTGGTCACGCTGGTGCTCACCGGCGTCGCGATCAACGCGTTCGCGGGCGGCCTTATCGCCTTCTTCACCTTCGCCGCCGACCCGGCAGCCCGCGACCAGATCGTCTTCTGGCAACTGGGCAGCCTCAACGGCGCCACCTGGGAGGCGGTCGCGGTGGTGACGCCGATGGCGATCGTGGGCATCGCGGTCACGATGATGCTCGCCAACAAGCTGGACCTGCTCTCGCTCGGCGAATCCGCGGCCGCCCACCTCGGCGTGAACGTCGAGCGGCTGCGCCAGGTCGCGGTGCTCGTCGTCGCGGTTCTGGTGTCCGCGTCGGTCGCGTTCACCGGGATCATCCTGTTCGTCGGCCTCGTCGTCCCGCACCTGATGCGCATGGTGGTCGGCCCGGCGCACCGGCTGCTGATCCCCGCCAGCGTGCTGTGCGGCGCGATCGTGCTGCTCGCCGCCGACCTCGGGGCGCGCACCCTGGTCCCGAACGCCGACCTGCCGCTCGGCATGCTGACGTCGCTGATCGGCGGACCGTTCTTCTTCTGGATGCTGCGTCGCACCCGTAAGCAGCAGGGAGGCTGGGCATGACCGTCACCGCCCGGGTGCGCGACCTGTTCGCGCGCGACCTGCCCGCACCGCACCGACCCGAACCGGGGACGGTGACGATGCGCGCCGTCGACGTCAGCGTCGACCGCGGCGGCCGCCGCGTCCTCGACTCGGTGTCCCTCGACGTCCGGGCCGCGGAGGTGCTTGCACTCGTCGGCCCCAACGGCGCAGGAAAGTCCACTCTGCTCGCGGCCCTGTCCGGGGACACCGCCGTCGCCGCGGGGCGGGTCGACCTCGACGGACGACCGCTCGGGGACTGGACCGGCGCCGAGATGGCCCGCCGCCGCGCGGTGCTGCCGCAGCAGCACACCGTCGGCTTCTCCTTCACCGCCCGCGAGGTGGTTCGGATGGGCCGCACCCCGTGGGCTCGCACCGCCCTGCGGGACGAGGACGACGCCGCCGTCGCCGAGGCAATGACCGCCTGCGACGTGGAACGGTTCGCGCAGCGCCCCTTCGCTGCCCTGTCCGGCGGCGAGAAGGCCCGGGTCGCACTGGCCAGGGTCCTCGCCCAGCGCACCACCACGCTGCTGCTCGACGAACCGACCGCGGCGCTCGATCTCGGGCATCAGGAGGCGGTGATGCGGCTCGCGGCCGGGCGGGCCGGGGACGGCGCCGCCGTCGTGGTGGTGCTGCACGATCTGGCGTTGGCCGCCGCCTACGCGGACACCGTCGCGGTGCTCGCCGACGGCGGGCTCGCCGCGCTGGGTCCGCCGCGGGAGGTCCTCGCCGAGGACCTGCTCGGCCGCGTGTACGGCCACCCCGTCGAGGTGCTCACCCACCCGCGGACCGGTGCACAGCTGGTGCTGCCGCGCCGCGACATGCCCTAGCCGCCCCCGATCGCCGGTCTGCGGGCGACCGCAGTGACGTGGACCGCACCGCGGAGGGGCGGATTCGGTGCACCGGCCGGGATCGGGAATGCTGGACGCCGAACCGTGTCCGCCCGCCGAGGGCGCGACGCTGCCGCATCGTGAGGAGACGTACATGCCGAGGCAACGCGCACGCGCCGCGACCGTTCTGTCGGGGGCGCTGTTACTGCTGGTCACCGGCTGCGCCTCGGACAACGACACCGACAAGGTCAAGACGATCGAACCCGCGACCGCCGCCGCGTCACCCGCGGTGTCGAACCCGCCCGCAGGCGGCGTGGTCACCCTCGGCGGCCCGGTCTCGGCGACGGTGTTCGACGACGACACCGACACCGTGGTCATGCTGACCCCCGACGCCCGCGGCCTGCTCCTGCTGCCCGGATCGGTGTCCGGTATGCCGCCGGGAGCACTGTCGGACGTCCCGCTGCGCACCGTGACGCTGCCCGGCGGTGTCGCTGCGCTGTCCGCCCCGCGCGACGGCGTCGTCGCGGTTCCCGCGGGCCGGGCGGTGGTGCGGGTGGACCTGGCGACCGGGGACACCACCAGCACCGCGGTCGACGGCGACGTGCAGGCGGTCGCGCTGCTCGCGGACGGCCGGATGGCGGTCGGCACCGCGGCGGGCGAGGTCCTCGAGATTGAGGCCGACGGGACCAGCAGCGACACGGTCTCCGGCCTGGTGTCCGTCGACGCGCTCGGCGAGCACGACGGCCGGGTCACCGCACTGGACCGGCGGCAGAGTTCGGTCACCGAGATCAACTTCGACGACGACCGGCTCGGCCTCGCGCTGCGCGCCGGCGACGGCGCAACGAACCTCGTCGCCGACCGGTTCGGCCGGGTCATCATCACCGACACCAACGACGGTGAACTGCTCTCGCACACCACGGACCCGCTGATGCTGCATCAGCGCTACCCGGTGCCGAACTCGCCGTACGGGGTCGCGGTCGACGAGAAGACCGGCATGGTGTGGGTGACGGTCACCGGAACGAACGAGGTCGTCGGGTACGACCTGTCCACCGGAATCCCGGTCGAGAAGCATCGTTACCCCACTGTCCGGCAACCCAATTCGGTGGCCGTCGACTCCGAGTCGGGGACGGTGTTCATCGCGTCGGCCACCGGCGACGGGCTGCAACGCATCGACGTCACCGGTCACTGATCCGCGGCACGACAATCGAGAGAGGCTCTTTCGTGTACACCCTGCTGCTGCGCCTGATGTTCCTGCTGTCCCCGGAACGCGTGCACCACCTCGCCTTCGGGGCGATGCGACTGGTCACCGTCGTCGGGCCGCTGCGCGCCCTGGTCGCGCGGGTGCTCACCGTTCCGGACCCGGTGCTGCGCACCAGGGTGTTCGGCGTCGACTTCCCCGCGCCGCTCGGTCTCGCCGCCGGCTTCGACAAGAACGCCACCGGCGTGAACGTCTGGGGCGCCATGGGATTCGGGTATGCCGAGGTGGGCACCGTCACCGCGCAGGCACAGCCAGGCAACCCGGCGCCGCGACTGTTCCGGCTGCCCGCGGACCGCGGGCTGCTCAACCGCATGGGCTTCAACAACCACGGCGCAGGCCATGCCGCGAACCAGCTGCGGCAGCGCAAGACGGCGCTGCCGATCGGCGCGAACATCGGCAAGACGAAGGTGGTCGCCGCGGCGGACGCCGCCGAGGACTACGCCGCCAGCGCCCGGCTGCTCGGGCCGCTCGCCGACTTCCTCGTCGTCAACGTCAGCTCCCCCAACACGCCGGGGCTGCGGGACCTGCAGGCCGTGGAGTCGCTGCGCCCGATCCTCGCCGCCGTCCTCGAGGTGGTGGAGATGCCGGTGCTGGTGAAGATCGCACCGGATCTGTCCGACCAGGACGTGGACGCGGTCGCGGACCTGGCCGTCGAACTCGGCCTCGCGGGCATCGTCGCCACCAACACCACGATCTCCCGGGACGGTCTGCTGACCCCAGCGGGCGAGGTGTCCGCGATGGGTGCGGGCGGCGTCTCCGGCCCACCGGTCGCGGACCGGTCGGTGGAGGTGCTGCGCCGGCTGTACGCGCGGGTCGGCAACCGCCTGGCGCTGATCTCCGTCGGCGGCATCGAGACCGTCGACCAGGCGTGGGAGCGGATCCTGGCCGGCGCGTCCCTGATCCAGGGCTACACCGGGTTCATCTACGGCGGACCGTTCTGGATGAAGAAGATCCACCGGGGCCTCGCGCGCAAGGTCCGGGACGGCGGCTACGCCTCGCTCGCCGACGCGGTCGGCCAAGGCGCTTCGCGCCCGTGAGTCCTTTTGGTCCCCCTGCGGGCCAGAAGGACTCACGGGCGGCGGAGCCGCCTAGCGCCCGAAGGCGGCCGTCAGGGTGGCGCGGGCGATCGCGTGGCCGAACAGGTTGAAGCCGAGGAACGCGGGCGTCGCATCGGCGGTCAGCCCCTCGACGCTCTCGACGTCCAGCGCGTGCACGGCGAAGATGTAGCGGTGCGGACCGTGGCCCACCGGCGGGGCGGAGCCGAGATAGCGGTGTCCGCCGCCATCGTTCTTCAGGGTGATCGCGTCGGCAGGCAGCCCGGCACCCCCCTCGTCGCCCGCGTTCAGGGCGAGGGAGGTGACCGACGCCGGGACGTTCGCCACCGCCCAGTGCCAGAACCCGGACGCGGTCGGCGCGTCCGGGTCGAACATCGTGACCGCGAAACTCTTGGTCTCGGCGGGGAACCCGGACCAGGACAGCTGCGGGGAGATGTCCTTGCCGCCGGGGACCCCGAAGATCCCGCTGCGCTGGTCGGCGGGCACCTCGCCGCCCTCGGTGACCTGGTCCGAGGTCAGGGTGAAGGTCGGCAGGTCCGGCAGTGGGCCGTACGGATCGTGCGCCATGGGGGTCCTCTCGTGGGTGCGGTGACGATGGTCAGCTGTGCAGCAGGAAGTGCTCGAGCACGCGTGTGCCGAACTCTAGTGCGTCCACCGGCACCCGCTCGTCGACGCCGTGGAAGAGCGCGGTGAAGTCGAGTTCCGACGGAAGCTGCAATGGAGCGAACCCGAAGCAACGAATCCCCAGCGTGGCGAACGCCTTTGCGTCGGTCCCCCCGGAGAGCATGTACGGCACGGTGCGTCCGTTCGGGTCGTGCGCGAGGATCGCCGCGTTCATCGCGTCGACCAGCGCACCATCGAACGTGGTCTCGTAGGAGTCCAGCTTGGTGATCCACTCCCGGGTGACGTCGGGTCCGATCAGCTCGTCGACCTCCCGCTCGAACGCCGCCTGCCTACCGGGGAGCACCCGGCAGTCCACGACCGCGGTTGCGGTCTGCGGGATGACGTTCGCCTTGTAGCCGGCGTCGAGCATCGTCGGGTTTGCGGTGTCCCGGAGGGTGGCGCCGATGATTCGGGAGATGGTCCCGAGCTTCTCCAGCGCGGTGTCGATGTCGGGGGCGGACGGGTCGAAGTCCAGTCCCGTCTCGGCGCCGACGGCACCGAGGAACTCGGCGACCGAGTCCGGCACCACCAGCGGGAAGGTGTGCCGTCCGAGCCGCGCGACCGCCTCGGCGAGGAGGGTGACCGCGTTGTCCTCATGCAGGAACGAGCCGTGCCCGGCTCGGGCCT
This sequence comes from Rhodococcus sp. NPDC058532, assembly GCF_042719255.1. Classification (NCBI taxonomy): domain Bacteria; kingdom Bacillati; phylum Actinomycetota; class Actinomycetes; order Mycobacteriales; family Nocardiaceae; genus Rhodococcus; species Rhodococcus sp. NPDC058532. The sequence continues at coordinate 4,051 of NZ_JBHXNU010000005.1, read as the reverse complement.
TCGCGGTCAACCGCATCCAGCCGAGCCCCTTCTCCGCGGTCTCGACCAGGTACAGGCGCGCATCGGAGCCGTCGGGGCGCGGCACGGACAGGGAGAACCCGCCGACCTCGCCGACCGCCTCGGTGATGCCGTCGAACAGGTCGGGCCGGTGCTGCACGAGCCACTGCGACCCCCAGGTCCCGCCCGCCTCCTCGTCGGCGAGGAAGGCAAACACCAGGTCCCGCGGCGGCACCGTGCCCTCGGCCTTGAACTGGCGCGCCAGCGCCAGCGTCATTCCGACCATGTCCTTCATGTCGACGGCGCCGCGCCCCCACACGTAGCCATCCTCGACGGCCCCCGAGAAGGGGTGGACACTCCAGTCCGCGGGTTCGGCGGGCACCACATCGAGGTGGCCGTGGATCATCAGCGCGCCGCGACTGCGGTCGGCGCCGGGCAGTCGCGCGAAGACGTTGCCACGTCCGGGCTGACCCGACTCGACGTACACCGTCTCGTAGCCGACTTCCTCGAGCTTGCCTGCCACCCATTCGGCGCATTCCCGTTCGCCCCTGGTGGTGGCGAGGTCGCCGGTGTTGGACGTGTCGAAACGGATCAGCGCACTGACGAGGTCGACGACCTCGGATTCGGCACTGCTGCGGATTGTGGGTGAGGAATCGATGTGCGGCACCTCCCTTTCCTACACCGTGCACCACCGGAATTCGTGCGAACACCCCCGCCGCACCGGCGTTGACCTGCGACAACGAGACGATTTTGGTTCTCGGGGTGTGCTGGGTTAATCTTTTCCAGCACGCAGCGAGAGCGGCGAGCGAAACAAAGAGTGTGCAAGCGCGAGTGGCGGAATGGCAGACGCGCTAGCTTGAGGTGCTAGTGTCCTACTAATGGACGTGGGGGTTCAAGTCCCCCCTCGCGCACTCTGAGTTGAGACAGACGACGAAAGCCCCGAACTTCGGTTCGGGGCTTTCGTCGTCTCGCGACCACCATCACCGAATCGGTGTCCGGCGCCGCCGCCGGTAGACTCGACCGACGACAGCAGCGACGAGATCAGGACTGAGCACCAGCACCGATGGCACAACCGACGACAGGCATCGACCCCGCCGACCTGCAGAGCATCGACCCGACGGATCTGGAGACCTGCCTGAGGGTCCTCGCCGCGGCAGGAGAACTCGACGCCGACCATCCCGATTCCGTTGCCCTGCAGCGCGCCAGCGGCAAGATGTTCAAGCGGCTCAAGCGGCGCAAGCGGATCGAGGTCCGTGACGCGAAGAACGCGGCCGACCGCGCCGTCGTTGCCGCGACCGCGACCGGGTCACCCAACCGCATTGACGACGAGACCGCCGGTGTGCTGATCTCCTCGCCGACCGTCGGGGACACCGCGGGCACCCTGATCCGGCCGCGGCCCTGCTACATCTGCAAGCAGCGGTACACCGTCGTCGACGCCTTCTACCATCAGCTGTGCCCGGAGTGCGCGGCGCGCAGTCACGCCAAGCGGGACGCGTCCACCGATCTGACCGGCAGGCGGGCACTACTCACCGGTGGCCGCGCGAAGATCGGCATGTACATCGCGCTGCGCCTGCTCCGCGACGGCGCCCACCTGACGATCACCACCAGATTCCCGAACGACGCCATCCGCCGGTTCAGTGCAATGGAGGACAGCGCCGACTGGATCCACCGACTCCGCGTCGTCGGCATCGACCTGCGCGACCCGGCCCAGGTCGTCGCGCTCGCCGAGGACGTCGCCGCGCAGGGGCCGCTCGACATCTTGATCAACAACGCCGCCCAGACCGTCCGCCGCTCCCCCGGCGCCTACTCCGCGCTCGCCGAGGCGGAGTCGGCTCCGCTGCCCGCGGGCGCGCTGCCCGACGTGGTGACGTTCGGCAAGACCAGCGACGCGCACCCCGCCGCCCTGGCCAGTTCGCTGCCCGCGGCAACCCAGTCGATCGTGCATCAGGTCAGCGAGCTGGCGCTGGTCGCGGGATCGGCCACCCCCGAACGTATTTCGCAGGGGATCGCGATCGACGCGGGCGGCCTAGTGCCCGATCTCGCGCACACCAACAGCTGGGTGCAGGCCGTCGGCGAGGTCGACCCGATCGAGCTCCTCGAGGTGCAGTTGTGCAACTCGGTGGCGCCGTTCATCCTGGTCGACCGACTCCGTCCCGCGATGGCCGCGTCGCAGGCCCGCCGCAAGTACGTGGTCAACGTCTCCGCGATGGAGGGTCAGTTCTCCCGCAAGTACAAGGGGCCCGGACACCCGCACACCAACATGGCGAAGGCGGCGCTGAACATGCTCACCCGCACCAGCGCCAGGGAGATGCTGGAGCAGGACGGCATCCTGATGACCGCCGTCGACACCGGCTGGATCACCGACGAACGCCCGCACTACACGAAGCTGCGCCTGGCGGATGAGGGCTTCCACGCCCCGCTCGACCTGGTCGACGGCGCGGCGCGGGTCTACGACCCGATCGTGCAGGGCGAGGCGGGCGTCGACCTGCACGGCTGCTTCCTCAAGGACTTCGAACCGTCCCCCTGGTGACGGAGAAAACCACCCACTGGTTCCCTAATGTCACATCGAGTGTCGTCTAGTGACCCACTGTGACATTAGGGAACCCGAGGCGGGCGGGCCGTGGACGTGACGGAGGGTCACACTTAGTGTAGTCGGCATGACCCGCACCCGCGACCTCGACATCGTCGTCTACGGAGCCACCGGCTTCGTCGGCCGGCTCGCCGCCGACCACCTGGCCCGACACGCCCCCGGCGGAACCCGCATCGGGTTGGCCGGGCGCAGTCGAGCGAAGCTCGAGCGGGTCCGCGAGAGTCTGCCGGGCGCATCGGACTGGCCGATCCTGATCGCGTCCGCCGACGACGGCGCCTCCCTCACCGCGCTGGCCGAATCCACGCAGGTCGTGGTCAGCACCGTCGGTCCGTACGCGAAGTACGGCATCGACCTGGTGCGGGCGTGCGCCGAGACGGGCACCGACTACGCGGACCTGTCGGGCGAGGTCCTGTTCGCCAGGGAATCCATCGACCGCTACCACGACATCGCGCGGACCACCGGCGCGCGGATCGTGCACGCGTGCGGGTTCGACTCGATTCCATCGGACCTCGGGGTGCACGTTCTGCACGACAGGGTCACCGCGGACGGCGCGGGCACGCTCACGGACACGACCCTGGTGGTGTCCTCGCTGCGCGGCGGTCTCAGCGGCGGCACGATCGACTCGATCCGCACCCTCGTCGACGCCGTCAGGTCGGACAGGGCTGCGCGTTCCCTTGTGCTGCAACCCTATTCGCTGAGCCCGGATGCCTCGAAGGAACCCGATCTGGGGCGCCAGCTCGACGCCGAACTGGTGAAGGGGTCGGACATCGCGCCGGACCTGGCGGGGGTGCTGGCACCGTTTTTGATGGCATCGACAAACACCCGGGTGGTGCGGCGTAGCAACGCTCTGCTGGACTGGGCCTACGGGCGCACGTTCCGGTACCGAGAGGTGATGAGCGTCGGCGCATCGCCCCTGTCACCGCTGCTCGCGGCGGGTGTCGCGGCCGGGCTCGGCGTCCTCGCGGCAGGCCTAGCGCTGCCCCCGACGCGGTGGGCGCTCGACCGGATGCTGCCGAAGCCCGGCGAGGGGCCGAGCGAGAAGACGCGCCGGACCGGGCATTTCACGACGGAGGTCTACACCACCACCAGCACCGGTGCCCGCTACATGTCGCGGATGCGCGCACAGGGCGACCCCGGGTATGCGGCGACCGCCGTGATGCTCGGCGAGTCCGCCCTCGCGCTTGCCCTCGACCGCGCGGTGCTGCCGGAGGCGGCCGGCGTCCTCACCCCGGCGACCGCGATCGGCAACCGGCTGGTCGAGCGGCTCCGCGACGCCGGTGTCGAGATCACCGTCCGCAGCATGTAGGCGCTCTGCAGGATGGACGGGCCGCAGTGCTGCGTCGAGTGAACGGCACATTCGTTCGATCTGACCTGAATCCACCGGTGCGGCTCACGGGTCGGTGCGGGGTTGCGATTGTCGACCGTCACCGCACTGCGGGCACACCTCATCGACTGGCGTGATCC